>PNNE01000451.1 GCA_013824055.1 Rhodobacter sp.
GCCGAACTTCTTGGCCAGCTCGTCGTCGATCTCGGCCGGCTTCGGCTCTTTCACCGACTTGACGGTGCAGGCGAAGACCGCGGCCTTGCCGGCCAGATGCGCGGCCCCGTAGTTTTCCGGGAAGGACACGTTGACCGCAACCTCGTCGCCGACCTTGGCGCCGAGCAGCTGGTCCTCGAAGCCCGGAATGAACGACTTGGAGCCCAGCACCAGCGGGTAATCCTCGGCCGAGCCGCCGTCGAACAGCTCACCGTCGACCGAGCCCTTGAAGTCGATCACGATCTGGTCGCCGTCCTTGGCCTTGGCGCCCTTCTTGCGGTCGTCGAAGGACTGGGCCGAGCCTGCCAGGTTCGTCAGCGCTTCGTCGATCGCCTTGTCGTCGGCCTTGACGATCAGACGGTCCAGCTTCAGCTTGGATGCATCGACCTCGGGAATCGGGGGCAGCGCGTCATAGGTCATCTCGACCACGACATCCTGGCCCTCTTTCCAGGTCTCGCCGCCGACCATCTTCACTTCCGGCTGCAGCGCCGGGCGGTCGCCGGACTTTTCGAAATGATCCTTCATCGCGCTGTCGATGGCTTCCTGCATCGCGTCGCCCAGGATGCGGGTGCCGAACTGCTTCTTCAGGATCGCCAGCGGGACCTTGCCCTTGCGAAAGCCCTTGATCTCGACCTCGGGCTGCGCTTCCAGAAGCTTTTCCTGGACCTTCGTGTCCAGTTCGGCTGCCGTCACCGTGATGGTGTAGCCGCGCTTGAGGCCTTCGTTCAGGGTCTCGGTGACCTGCATGGGGGGACGTCCTTCCTGGTTCATTCGGGCGCGGATGCGCAATACTCCGCGGGCACAGGGCGGAACCCTGCGCGCGTTGGCGGGCCTGATAGCAAAGCTTTCCGCCGGATGTAAGGGGAAATCGCCAGCCGGGCGCACGGGTTGGCGCTGGTGCGGGTGAAGGGACTTGAACCCCCATGCCTTGCGGCGCCGGAACCTAAATCCGGTGCGTCTGCCAGTTTCGCCACACCCGCCGACCAGCCTTGGCCTTCCAGCCCAGCCTTGGCCTTCTAGACCAGTCTTGGCCTTCTAGCCCAGTCTTGGCCTTCTAGCAAAGCATCGCCGCGCGCGCGAGGGGGCAAATGCGCTGCCCCATTTGCGCCACAGCCGCCGACTTGCGGCCACATCTGCCCCGAAATCACCGAACTGGCATCGAACGGCCAACACAAACCCCGGTCACAACTTGTCCGCAAGACAGATGAAGGGACGCGGAAATGGACTCCGAAGCTCCGTTTTCCAGATCGGCCGGCGGCGCGAGGATCGACCCGCAGCCCGGAATGATCGCCGGCACGATGGTGCGGACGCTCGACGGGGTGCTGCCCGTCGAATACCTGACCCCCGGTGACCGGATCGTGACCCGCAGTGGCGCGCGGCGACTGACCTCGGTGTCGGTCCAGTCGCGCAAGGTCGTCGATCTGGTGCGCATCCGCGCCTCGACCATCGGCCATGACCGCCCGGAACAAGACCTGCTGGTCTCTCCCGGCCAGCCGATCCTGATCCGCGACTGGCGGGCCAAGGCGATCTTCGGCGTGCCGGTGGCCGCGATCCCGGCGTCGCGGCTGGCGGATGGCGAATTCGTCTGCATGGAAACCCACGCCCAGGTCCGGCTTTTCACCCTGCGTTTCGACGAGGACGAGGTGATCTATGCCGAAGGGCTGGAGCTTGCCTGCCCCGCCTTCCTGCCCGAACTGGCCTGACCCCCAACTCGCCTGACGCCCAGCTCGCTTGACGCAGCGTCGCTCTGGGCCTGTCGCAGCAATCCGCTAATCTGGCGGCATGACCTGCGCGAAGCCGCACCCTTGCCCTTGCGCTCGCCGGACCCAGGTCCGGTGCCTGCGATGAGCTTTCATTACATCATCGTCGGGGCGGGCTCGGCCGGTTGCGTCCTGGCCAACCGCCTGTCGGCCAATCCGGCCACCCGCGTCTGCCTGGTCGAAGCCGGAGCCCCCGACCGCAACCCGATGATCCACATGCCCTTCGGCCTGGCCGCACTTGCGCATATGCGCTGGCTGAACTGGGGGCACGAGACCGAACCCCAGGCGCAGCTGAACCACCGCCGCCTCTTCTGGCCGCGCGGGCGGGTGCTGGGCGGGTCCAGTTCGATCAACGCGATGATCTACATGCGCGGGCATCCGCAGGATTACCGCGACTGGGCCAGACTTGCCGGACCGGACTGGGACTGGCCCCGCGTCCGGGCGATCTTCAGGGACCATGAGGACAACCGGGTCCTGCAGGACGACCACCACGGCCGGGGCGGGCCGCTCACGGTCAGCGCCCTGGCCCACCCCAACCCGCTGTCCCGCGCTTTCGTCCGGGCGGGCGTGGACTGTCGGCTGGCCGAGAACCCCGACTTCAACGGCGCCTCGCAAGAGGGAGTCGGCCTTTACCAGGTCACTCAGCGCGGCGGTCGCCGCCTGTCCTCGGCGCAGGCCTTCCTTGTCCCGGTGCTGGACCGGCCGAACCTGACCCTTGTGACCAGGGCGCAAGTCCACCGCGTGATCTTGCAGGGCCGCCGCGCCACCGGCGTCCAGCTGCGCGACCGCACCCTGCCCCTGGCAGACGGCGGCGAGGTGATCCTGTGCGGCGGCGCGATCAACTCGCCCCAGCTGCTCATGCTGTCGGGAATCGGTCCCGGCGCGCATCTGCAGAGGATGGGCCTGCCCGTCCTGCATGACGCGCCCGAGGTCGGGGCGAACCTGGCCGACCACCTGGACATCACCGTCCAGGCCGCGCTGAAGGGCCGCGAGGCGATCGGCATCGCGCCCGGCTTTCTGCCCCGCGCGCTGCGCGCGACCTGGGCCTACCTGCGCCGGGGCCAGGGCGAGTTCACCTCGAACGTCGCCGAGGCCGGGGGCTTTGCGCGCTCTGACCCTGCCCGAGACCGGCCGAACCTGCAGTTCCACTTCATCCCGGCCTATCTGCATGACCACGGCCGCCGACTATCCCTGGGCTACGGGGTGACGCTGCATGTCTGCGATCTGCTGCCGAAAAGCCGGGGCCGGATCAGCCTTGTCTCGCCCGACCCGATGGCCCGGCCGCGGATCGACGCCAACTATCTTGGCGATCCCCGGGACCTGCCCACCCTCTTGTCCGGCCTGAAACTTGCCCGCCGCATCCTGCACGCCCCGGCCCTTGCCCGACACGTCAGGACGGAAACCCTGCCCGGCGCGGGCGTTCAGACCGACGCCGAGCTTCAGGCCGACATCCGCGCCCGGGCCGAGACGATCTACCATCCCGTCGGGACCTGCCGGATGGGTCTTGACGCAGCCTCGGTCACCGATCCTCAGGGCCGGGTGCGGGGGGTGCAGGGTCTGCGGGTGGCGGATGCCGCGCTCATGCCGCAGATCATCGCCGGCAATACCAGCGCCCCGACGATGATGATCGCCGAGACCATCGCCCGCCGCATCCTGGGGCAACCGTCCGCCGCATGACTGTCATACAGCTTTTACAATTCTGCAATCTAAGCGTCATCCGACGGGACTAGAGCCGGGGCAGGCCGACAGGGCCACCCTTAGACGCTGCACGATATCAGGAGTGCCTCGATGAAACCCTTCTACCTCACCGTTTCGGTGCTGGCCTTCGCCGCCGCGATGCCCGCCGCTGCCCGCGACCAGATCCAGATCACCGGCTCGTCCACGGTGCTGCCCTACGCCACCATCGTCGCCGAAGCCTTCGGCGAGAACTTCGACTTCCCGACCCCGGTCGTGGAAGGCGGCGGTTCGGGCGCGGGCCGCAAGAAGCTTTGCGAAGGCGTCGGTGAAAACACCGTCGACATCGCCAACTCGTCCAGCCGCATCTCGCAGTCGGACATCGACCTGTGCAAGGCCAACGGCGTCGAAGAGATCATGGAAGTCCGCTTCGGCTATGACGGGATCGTCTTCGCCTCGGCCGTCGATGGCCCGGAATTCGCCCTGACCCCGGCGGACATGTACAACGCCCTGGCCGAAACCGTGCTGAAGGACGGCGCTCTGGTCCCGAACCCGCATGCCAACTGGTCCGAGGTCAACGCGGCCCTTCCCGACCAGGAAATCCTGGTCCTGTCGCCCGGCACGAAGCACGGCACCCGTGAAGTCTACGACACCAAGGTCATCATCCAGGGCTGCGAAGACACCGGCGCGATGGCTGCCTTCACCGCCAGCGGCATGGACGAGGACGCGACCGAAGCGGCCTGCATGGAGCTGCGCACCGACGGCCGCAACATCGACATCGACGGCGACTACACCGAGACGCTGGCCCGTCTGGATGCCGACAAGAACGCCATCGGCGTCTTCGGCCTGTCCTTCTACCAGAACAACACCGACAAGCTGCGCGTCGCCACCATGAGCGGCGTCGCTCCGTCCGCCGAGACGGTGGCTTCGGGCGAATACCCGATCTCGCGCCCGCTGTTCTTCTACGTCAAGAAGGCGCACATCGGCGTCATCCCCGGCCTGAAGGAATTCGTCGAGTTCTTCGTCAGCGACGACATGGCCGGCCCGAACGGCCCGCTGGCGGAATACGGCCTGGTCTCCGACCCCGAACTGGCCGCGACGCAGGCGATGGTCGCCGCGGAAACCCCGATGGGTCCGCTGCAGTGATCTGAAAACCGGGCGGGACCTTCGGGTCCCGCCCTTCCCTTTCGAACCCGGAAGCCCGCATGTCCGTCCTGATGCTTCTTGCCGCCATAGCCGTCCTTGCTATCGCCGCATTCTTCCTGGCACGGCAACGCGCGCTTGCCTCGACCCAGGGCAACCCCCGCCTGCTGCACTCGCTGCCGGGCTACTATGGCTGGTACGGCGCAATCTCGGTGCTTGCCCCGGCGCTTGCGGCCTTGATCCTGTGGCTGATCGTGCAGCCGATGGTGCTTGAGGCGCGCATCTCTGCAACCCTTCCCGCCGACCTTGTCGCCGATGCCACCACGGCCGAGCTGACGATGGCCGACGTGCGCCGCGTCGCGGGCGGCCTGGATACGGCCATCGCCAGTGGTGCCATCAGCGAAACCGACGCCCAGGCCCTGGTGACCGGCGCCACCGACATCCGCGCCCTGCTGGCCAAGTCCGGCGTGGCGCTGGCCGCCGAAGTGTCCCCCGAGGTCCTGACCGCCGCGCAGGATTACCGCACCCAGGCGCATTGGGGTGCCGCGGGTCGCACTGCCCTGATCCTGGTGCTGGCCGTGCTTGGCCTGTTCTGGGGGGTCACGCGGGCACAGCCCGAGTTCCGCGCCCGCAACCAGGTCGAGCGCGTGATCCTCGCCCTGCTCATCGCCGCCTCGTCCATCGCCGTCCTGACGACGGTGGGCATCGTCTGGTCGATGGTGTCCGAGACCTTCGACTTCTTCAGCAAATACCCCTACCAGGACTTCTTCTTCAGCCTGACCTGGTCGCCGAACTTCCGCGGTGGATCCGACCTTGGGATCATCCCGCTGATCTGGGGCACGCTCTACATCACGCTGATCTCGATGCTGGTCGCAGTGCCGATCGGCCTTTTTGCCGCGATCTACCTGGCGGAATATGCCTCCCGGCGGGTGCGCAACTGGGTCAAGCCGCTGATCGAGGTCATCGCCGGCATCCCCACGGTCGTCTTCGGCATCTTCGCCCTTGTCACTGTCGGCCCTGCCCTGCGCGACTGGTTCGCCGAGCCGATGGGCCTTGGCAACTCCGGCTCGTCGGTCATGACCGCCGGCATCGTGATCGGCATCCTGAACATCCCCTTCATCTCGTCGCTGTCGGACGACATCATCAATGCCGTGCCGCAAACGCTGCGTGATGGCAGCCTGGGTCTTGGCGCGACCAAGTCCGAGACGGTGCGCCAGGTGATCCTGCCCGCCGCCCTGCCCGGCATCGTCGGTGCGATCCTGATGGCCGCCAGCCGTGCCATCGGCGAGACGATGATCGTGGTGCTGGGGGCAGGTGCCGCGGCGAAACTGTCGCTCAACCCGTTCGACGCGATGACGACGATGACCGTCAAGATCGTCGGCCAGCTGACCGGCGACACCGACTTTGCCTCGCCCGAAACCCTGGTTGCCTTCGCGCTTGGGATGACGCTTTTCGTCATCACCCTTGGCCTGAACATCTTTGCCCTCTGGATCGTCCGGAAATACCGGGAGCAGTACGAATGACCGACATCAGCGCCGCAGGCCCGGCCCGCCATCGCCCCAGGCAGTCGATCCTGACGGCCAGCGCCAACATGAAGCGCCGCAATGCCGCCGAGGTCCGCTTCAAGCTCTATGGCCTGATCGCGATCAGCCTGTCGCTTGCGATGCTGGCGACCATGCTCTTCACCATCTTCCGCGACGGCGTCTCGTCGTTCCGGCAGGCAACGCTGTCCTTCCCGGTCGAACTGTCCGCGGAAACGCTGGACCCGACGGGCAATCGCAACCCCGAGGACCTGAGAAAGGTCACAACGGTCGGCTACCAGAAGGTCCTGTCCCAGGCCTTTGTCGCCGAGCTTCAGGCCCGCGGCATCACGCAGGACGGCGTCTCCGACAAGCAGATCGGCGACCTGATCTCGAGGGATGCCGCCGGCACCCTGCGGGCGCAGGTCCTTGCGAACCCGGACCTGATCGGAACCACGATCGATGCCACCATCCTGGCCGCCGGTCGGGTGGACGGCTTTCTCAAGGGCCGCGTGACCTTCGAGACGGCCGTGCGTGACAACCAGATCAACCCCGACCAGCTGCGCCTTGTCGAACAGCTGCGCGATGCGGGGATCGTCCAGTCCTCGTTCAACTGGGGCTTCTTCACCAACCCCGACGCCTCTGACCAGCGCCCCGAGGCCGCGGGCCTGGGCGTGGCGCTCCTCGGCTCGGCCTACATGATGCTCATGGTCCTGGTCATGTGCGTGCCCGTCGGTGTCGCGGCCTCGATCTACCTGGAGGAATTCGCGCCGAAGAACCGCTGGACCGACGCGATCGAGGTCAACATCTCGAACCTCGCCGCCGTGCCTTCCATCGTCTTCGGGATCCTGGGCCTGGCGATCTTCATCAACTTTGCCGGCATGCCGCAGTCGTCAACGCTGGTGGGGGCGCTGGTCATCAGCCTGATGACGCTGCCGACCATCATCATCGCCACCCGCGCCTCGATCCGCGCCGTGCCGCCGTCGATCCGCGATGCCGCCCTTGGCGTCGGTGCGTCCAAGATGCAGACCGTCTTCCATCACGTTCTGCCGCTTGCCATGCCGGGCATCCTGACCGGCACGATCCTCGGCCTTGCCACCGCGCTGGGCGAGACCGCCCCCCTGCTTCTGATCGGCATGGTCGCCTTTGTCGACAACTACCCCTCTGCCCCGCCCGAGGGCTTCCTTGACCCGGCAACCGCGCTGCCCGTGCAGGTCTTTTCCTGGGCCAGCCGCGCCGACCCGGCCTTCATCGAACGATCCAACGGCGCGATCATCGTGCTTCTGGTGTTCCTGGTGATCATGAACGTCGCGGCCATCCTGCTTCGTCGCCGGTTCGAGCGGCGCTGGTAGCCGCTAGAGCAGGGGCAGCATCAGCGCGAAAAGCTCGGCCTGCGACGAGATGCGGCACCGCGCGTAAAGCTGCTTGCGAAAGACCTTCACCGTCTGGGGCGAGACGCCCAGATGCAGCCCGATCGACAGCGTCGAATGACCCTTCAGGATCAAGAGCGCCACCTGCGCCTGCCGCGGTGACAGCGCGATCCCCAGGGTCCGCTCTGCCGCCACGGCCAGCCTGGCGGGCGTGTCCTCGGCTGGCTGCGCGGCAAGTTTCGGCACCGGCCACTGCGCCCGCGCAAGTTCGGCGACAACCGGGGCGATCCGGCGGCAGGCGGCAATCTCGGTGGCCGAGAAGAGCTTGCCCGACTGCCCGTCCCGCCCCAGGAACAGGTTCAGCGACAGCCCCGCGCCCAGCCAGACCGTGAAGGCCAGTTCGTCGATGATCGTGGTCTGCCCGAAATACTCGACGTGAAAGCGGCTGCGCTGGAACGCGTCCGGCGCGATGTCGCGCAGCCGGTAAAGCCCTTCCTGCGCCCGCTGCAGGTGCAGCCCGTAAAACGGGCTCAGGCGGAACGCGCCCGCGAGATACGTGCTTTGCAGCCGCGCAAAGACCCGCTCGTTGCCCGCCCGCCGGAACAGCTCCAGCGCCGGACCGCCATCGCTGTAGGCCAGCACCAGCATGTTGTCCGGCCGGGCAAGGACCTGGAACATCCGCCAGAGTGCGGTTTCGAACTCGGGCCGGCCAAGGGTTGCAATGGCTTTCGCCAGCTGCGGCGCGACGCTTTCGGCAGGTTCCCTCATGCATACCTCGCTGGGGGTATATACCCCCCAAGTCAGGTAAACTAGCACTGTCCCGAAATCCAAGGGGTATGGCCGCCGGACCGGACCCGCTTAGGATGTCCCGGCAGACATCAGGAGGCACCCGATGCGTTTGGCACTCTGGCAGGGCACATCCCCCGCCTCCGATCTGACCCTGGCCTGCACCCAGGCCGAAGCCGCCCTTGCCGCCGCCGCCGCGATGGGTGCCGCGGCCCTCGTCCTGCCCGAGGTCTGGCTGCCCGGCTACAACCAGCCCGACATCCCCGCACATGCGCTGCCCCTGGACAGCGCCCCCCTCAACCGCCTTGCCGCCGCCGCCCGGCAGCACCGCACCGCCCTTGTCCTGGGCTACGCCGAGCGTGACGGCGACCGCCTCTACAACTCTGCCGCCTGCTTCGGCCCCGACGGCGCGCTTTTGTGCAACTACCGCAAGGTCCAGCTCTACGGCCCCCGCGAGGCCGCGCTCTACACGCCCGGAGACGCCTTGCCCACCTTCCGCCTGGGGTCCGAAACCGCTGCAATCCTGATATGTTACGACATCGAGTTCGCACCCCACGTAAGCAATCTCGCCGCCCGCGGTGCCACGCTGATCCTGGTGCCCACCGCCAGCATGGCCCCCTTCATCCACGTCCCCCGCGCCACAGTTCCGGCGATGGCCGCCAGCCACGCCGTGACCATCGCCTACGCCAACTATTGCGGCACCGAAGGCGACCTGACCTATGTCGGCACCTCCACCATCGCAGGCCCCCACGGCGAGATCCTCGCCCAGGCAGGCGAGACGCCGACGCTGCTCGTCACCGACCTGCCACCCCGCGACCCGGCCCGCCTCTCGACCCAATCCGCCGACCTGAGACAGATCTGATGCGCGACCCCCGTCACGACATCCTGTTCACGCCGCTGCAGATCGGCCCGAAGACCGCCAGGAACCGCTTCTACCAGGTCCCGCACTGCAACGGCGGCGGCTACCGCGACCCCTCCGCCGTGGTGGAAATGCGCCGCACCAAGGCCGAAGGCGGCTGGGGCGTGATCTTCACCGAGCAGACCGAGATCCACCCGACCTCGGAAATCACCCCCTTCATCGAACAGCACCTCTGGGACGACCGCGACCTCCCCGCCCTGGCCCGCATGGCCGAGGCGATGAAGTCCCACGGCGCCCTTGCCGGCATCCAGCTGGCCTACAGCGGCATCAACGGCCCGAACCTCTACAGCCGCGAGGTTCCCCTGGCCGTGACCGGCGGCCCGATCCTCACCTTCACCTCCGACCCCGTCCAGGCCCGCACGATGGACCGTGAGGACATCCGCAACCTGCGCCGCTGGTTCCGCAATGCCTTCCGCCGCAGCCAGCAGGCCGGCTTCGACCTGATCTGCCTTTACGGCGCGCATGGCTTCGGCATCCTGCAGCACTTCCTCTCCCGCGCCACCAACCACCGGACGGACGACTACGGCGGAGACCTCGCAAATCGGTCGAGGTTCCTGCGCGAGATCGTTGAAGACGCACGCGAATCCACCAAAGGCGAACTCGCCGTCACGCTGCGCATGTCGCTGCATGAGGCCGGCGCCTACGGCTTTTCCAACGCCGAACTCCGCGACTTCATCGCCATGCATGCGGACCTTCCCGACCTCTGGGACCTGGCCCACGGCACCTGGGAAGCCTGCTCGGGCACCAGCCGCTTCAAACCCGAAGCCGCACAGGAAGACCTCGTCCGCGGCATCAAGGCTCTGACCCCGAAGCCCATCGTCGGCGTCGGCCGCTTCACCTCGCCGGATGCGATGGTCCGCCAGATCAAGGCGGGCATCCTCGACTTCATCGGCGCCGCACGGCCTTCCATCGCCGACCCGTTCCTGCCGCTCAAGGTCCGCGAAGGCCGCAGCGAAGACATCCGCGAATGCATCGGCTGCAACATCTGCGTCAGCGGGGACATGACCGGCGGCATCAGCCGCTGCACCCAGAACACCGCCTTCATGGAGGAATGGCGCAAGGGCTGGCACCCCGAACGCGCCCGCCCCAGCGGTGCGTCCCGGTCCGTCCTGATCGTCGGTGCAGGCCCCAGCGGGCTGGAGGCCGCCCTTCAGGCCGCGAAACGCGGCTACAAGGTGACGTTGGCCGAAGCCACGACCACCCTCGGCGGCCGCGTGGCAAAGGAACGCCAGCTCCCCGGCCTGTCCGCCTGGGGCCGCGTCGCCGACTACCGCAGCGGCCAGCTTGCGCCGATGCCGAACGTCGAGATCTACCGCGACAGTCCCCTGACCCCCGACAACATCCTGGCGACCGGCGCCGACCACGTCGCCATCGCCACCGGCGCCACCTGGCGCCGCGATGCCGTGGCGCGCCTGCACCTGCACGGGGTCCCGACCGACCCCGCGATGCCGCTCTACACCCCGGACGACCTGATGGCGGGCCGCAGCCCCAAGGGCCAGACCGTCGCCCTTTACGACGACGACCACTTCTACATGGGTTCGGTCCTTGCCGAACTCCTGATCGCCAAAGGCAACCGTGTCCACTTCATCACCCCCGCAGCAAAGGTCGCCGAATGGACCGACAACACGCTGGAACAGGGCACGATCATGCGCCGCCTTTTGGAGATCGGGGTCGAAATCCACCTCAGCAAAGCCCCGGAAGCCATTGGCGCACAAGAGATAACCCTTGGGTGCACCTGGACCGGGCGACCAACGCCGCTGCCTTGCGAGGCGCTTGTTTATGTCACCTCCCGCACCCCGAACGACCAGCTCTACCAGGCCACCAAGGCGCTGGACTGGCAGGCCTCCGGCATCAGGTCGCTGAAACTGATCGGCGACGCCGCCGCACCCGGCCCCATCGCCTGGGCCACCTATGCCGGCCGCAACTGGGCCGAAAGCCTCGACCAGCCCGACCAGGGCGACGCGCTGCCCTTCCGCCGCGAGATTGCCGCGCTGGACCCTGGGGCATCGCTCTTGCCATGATGCGCGCCTCGAAATTTTCTGTCCTCAAATATCCCCGCCGGAGGCCCCCGAGGCGCTGCGTGTTCTTCACACGCAGCGCCGAGACAGATGGCTCGCGCCGCAAGGCGCTCAATTCGATGACCGCCCTCACCCAGGACCCGACATGACCCACTTCCGCCACCGCAAGTTCAACACCCGCGACACCTACCCCGAACAGAAGCTCGACAACGACCTTGCCCAGGCCGTCGTGGCCCGGGGCCGCATCGTCTTCCTGCGCGGCCAGTGCCCGCAGGACCTCGATACCGCCAAGGACATCGGCAGCCACGACCCGGTCACACAGACCCACAAGGTGATGCAGAACATCCGGCAACTGCTGGAGGAGGTCGGCGGCAACATGAGCCATCTCTGCAAGGTCGTGGTCTACCTGACCGACGTCCGCCACCGGGAGGCCGTCTACCGGACGATGGGCGAGTATATCAAGGGCGTGCATCCGGTCTCGACCGGAGTGGTCGTCACCGCCCTCGCCCGGCCCTCCTGGCTGGTCGAAATCGACGGAACCGCCGTGATCCCGGACGACGCGCCATGACCTTCTCGATCGTCGCGCGCTGCGCCCGGACCGGGCAGGTCGGGCTGGCGATCTCGTCCTCCTCGCCCGCCGTCGCCGCCCGCTGCGCGCATGTCCGGGCGGGCGCAGGCGCCGTTGCCAGCCAGAACATCACCGACCCCACACTTGGCCCGCTGGTGCTGGATCAGCTCGAAGCCGGGCTTTCCGCCGCCGCGGCCCTTGCGGCCGTCACCGAAGGACGGCCCCACATCGACTACCGCCAGCTGCTGGTGGTCGACCGGGCCGGGCAGACGGCGATCCATTCGGGGCGCCAGGTTCTGGGCGTCTGGGGCGAGGCCCGGGCAACGGACTGCGCGGCGGGGGGCAACCTTCTGGCCGCCGAGCAGGTCCCGATGGCGATGGTCAAGGCCTTCGCGACCGCCCGAGGTCATCTTGCCGAGCGGCTGCTGCGCGCGCTGGAGGCCGGTCTCATGGCCGGTGGCGAAGCCGGTCCCGTCCATTCCGCCGGGCTCAAGGTCGCCGACCGTCTGTCCTGGCCGCTGGTCGATCTGCGGATCGACTGGGCCGAAGACCCGATCGGCATGCTGCGCCAGTCCTGGGAGATCTACGCGCCGCAGATGGCAGCCTATGTCCAGCGCGCCGAAGATCCGACCCAGGCCCCCTCTTACGGAGTGCCCGGCGATGAGTAGATCCCCAGACATCACGAAACACTCAATGGCGACGGCCACCCACCTGGTCCTGTTCCCTGAACCCGGGATGTCCGCTCTGGACATTCCCCGTGTCGGGGGCCCGGACGCATGACCGAAACCATCCACACCCTCGTCATCGGCGGCGGGCAGGCGGGCGTTGCGACCTCGGCCCACCTGCAAAGCCAGGGGGTCCCGCACCTCGTCCTGGAACGCGACCGCATCGCGGAACGCTGGCGGACCTGGCGCTGGGACAGCCTGGTCGCGAACGGTCCCGCCTGGCATGACCGCTTTCCCGAGGCCGAGTTCACCGACCTCGACCCGGAGGAATTCGCTCCGAAAGAGGCGGTGGCCGATTATTTTGTCCGCTTCGCCAGCGACCGGAACCTGCCGATCCGCACCGGGGTCGAGGTGACGAACCTTGGGCGCCAGGGCAGCACCTTCCGCGCCGTCACCTCGCAAGGCACCGTCGAAGCGCGGAATGTGGTCGTCGCCACAGGGCCGTTCCAGAAGCCGGTGATCCCCACGGTCATCACCCTGTCCGGGATCACTCAGCTGCACTCCAGCGCGTACCGCAACCCCGCCGCCCTGCCCGAGGGCGCGGTTCTGGTGGTTGGCGCGGGCTCGTCCGGCGCGCAGATCGCCGAAGAGCTGGTCCGGGCCGGGCGCCAGGTCTACCTCTCGGTCGGCCCGCACGACCGGCCCCCGCGCCGCTACCGGGGCCAGGATTTCGTCTGGTGGCTGGGCAAGCTGGGCAAATGGGACATGAAGGCGCCCACTCCGGGGACCGAACATGTCACCATCGCGGTCAGCGGGGCCTATGGCGGACACACGATGGACTTTCGGCGCCTCGCCGGGTTGGGCGTCACTCTGCTGGGCCGGGCGGGCGGTTGCCGCGACGGAGTGCTGCATCTTGCGGATGACCTGGCGGCGAACATCGCCAAGGGTGATGCAAACTATCTGTCCGTCCTTGACGAGGCCGATGCCTACGCCACGGCCCAGGGCCTGGAGCTGCCTGACGAACCCGAGGCGCGGGTGCTGCACCCCCTGCCCGACTGCGTCACGACCCCGACTCTGGCGCTGGACCTGAAGCGCGCGGGCATCGCCACGGTGATCTGGGCCACCGGCTTCCAGCTGGACTTCGGCTGGATCGACCTCGACATCTTCCGGCCCGACGGCCGCCCGCGCCACCAGGACGGGGTGACCGAGGTCCCGGGCCTCTACTTCGTCGGCCTGCCCTGGCTGTCCTGCCGTGGCTCGGCCTTCATCTGGGGGGCCTGGAGGGACGCCGAGCGATTGGCCGGGCTGATCGCGCGGGGGGCAGGCTGACCGGCCCGCAGATACCCGCACCCATTCGGCGATTTCGTGGTCGATCTCGACAGGCTTCTGGCGGTGAGAGCCGACCATGCGAGCGAGGTTCGCAGATCACAGGGTGGGCAATGCTGCCCACCCGCCTTACGAAGCCTTCAGCACGCCGCGGTCGATCTGGTCCTGCTCGATCGACTCGAACAGGGCGCGGAAGTTGCCTTCGCCGAACCCCTCGTCGCCCTTGCGCTGGATGAACTCGAAGAAGATCGGGCCGATCACGGTCTTCGAGAAGATCTGCAGCAGGATCTTCGTCTCGCCGCCGTCCACCACCCCCTCGCCGTCGATCAGGATACCGTGCCTTGCCAGCTTTTCGATGGGTTCTTGGTGCCCTGCCACACGGGTCTTCGACAACTCGTAATAGGCCAGCGGCGGCTTGGGCATGAAGGTCAGCCCCGCTTCGGCTATGGCATCGGTCGCCGAATAGATGTCATCGGTCCCGACCGCGATGTGCTGGATCCCCTCGCCGTTGTAGCGCCTGAGGTATTCGACGATCTGCCCCGTCTCGCCCCGGTCCTCGTTGATCGGGATGCGGATGCGGCCGCAGGGCGAGGTCAGCGCGCGCGAATGCAGGCCGGTGAACCTGCCCTCGATGTCGAAGAACCGGATCTGGCGGAAGTTGAACAGGCGGCCGTAGAAGTCGAACCAGGTGTCCATGTTGCCGCGATGGACGTTGTGGGTCAGGTGATCCAGATAGCGAAAGCCGACGCCCTTGGGCTTTGGGCTGGACACCCAGTCGAAGTCGGCGTCGTAGGGGTTGGCATCGCCGTAGCGGTCGGTGAAGTAGATCAGCGAGCCCCCGATGCCGCGGATGGCAGGCAGATCAAGCGTTTTTTCTTCACCTTCAAATGGTTCTGCGCCGTTCTTCACAGCGTGCATGAAGGCGTGCTGCGCATCGGCCACCCGCCAGCCCATCGCGGGGGCGCAGGGACCATGCGCCTCGACGAAGGTGCGGGCGTGGCTGCCCGGCTCGTCGTTCAGGATATAGGTGATGTCGCCCTGCTGCCACAGCTCGATGGCCCTGGTCTTGTGCCGCGCGGTCAGCTGGTAGCCCATCCGGGTGAAAAGCGCCCGCAACTCTTCCGGGTTCGGGTGGGCGAATTCGACGAACTCGAAGCCGTCGGTCCCGGCGGGGTTCTCGGCCGAGATCACTGCGCGGGGGGCGTCGTGCGGAAAGGGACCCATGACTGTTCCTTTGAGAAAGACCGATCCCAGTCAGGATGACATGCAAGCCGCGTGAATGGCGCGCATATTCAGGCTTGCTTCGTGGAAGATATGCGTGCCCTTGTTGCAAAAACAGGATTCAACGCGAGAAATCCGCATGATCGACCAAACCGATTCCCGTCTGCTGGCCGCCTTGCAGGCCGACGCCCAGATCACCGCGCAGGACCTGGGAGCGCGTGTCGGCCTGTCCGCCAGCCAGGCCGCCCGCCGTCGCGCGAAGCTGGAGGCGGATGGGCTGATCACCGGCTATGCCGCGCGCCTGTCGCCGGCCAGGCTGGGGCTGACTGTCCAGGCTTTCGTGCAGGTCCAGATGGCCGCACATTCCCCCGAGGCGGCGCGCGAGTTCCTGCGCCTGATCGCCACCCTGCCCGAGGTCGTGGCCTGCTGGACCCTGACGGGCGAGGCGGACTACCTGCTGCGCGTCTGGTGTGCCGACCTGCCGGCGCTGAACCTGCTGATCCACCACAGGCTGCTGCCGAACCCCGCGGTGGCGCGGGTGCAAAGCCAGATCGTCATGGACCAGCCCAAGGCGGACGCGGGGCTTCCGGTCTAGGGTCCCGGCCTATGCACCCGGCAGGCAGCGCAGCAGCACGGCGCGAATCATCGCCTCGCGCGCCTCGGGGGATTTGCCCTGCAGAGTCCGCATCTTGTGGCCGGCAGACAAGTCGGCAATTCCGTGGCTGGCGGCCCAAAGCGCGATGACGTCGGTCTCGCCGCCGCCCAGCGTGGTGACCAGCCCGACGAGGTGCTGATAGGCCCGGTTGGCGGCGGCAATCAGGTCGGGTGAGGCAAAATCGGGCCGGGCCGAGGAGAAGATCAGCCGGAAAAGCGCCGGTCGGGCCAGCGCGAATTCCAGATAGCCCAGGCCCGCCCGGACCGCCCGGTCGCGGGCGTCGGTCGCGCCGACTTCGCGGGCGTCGAGCGTGTCCTGAAACCGGGTGAAACCCTCGACCGCCAGCGCGGTCAGAAGCCCGCCCGTGTCGCCGAAGTGATGCGCCGGGGCGGCATGGCTGACCCCGGCCCGTTTGGCGACCGCGCGCAGCGAGAACCCCTCCACCCCCTTTTCGGTCAGCTCCGCCTCGGCCGCCGCCAGCAGCGCCGCCCGCAAGTCGCCGTGGTGATAGGGTTTTTCGGTCATGTCCAAGGCTTAGCCGCCCATCTTTCCATCGTAAAGATTTTTCTTGACCGCGCGACCGGATGTCGCATAATCCTGACAGTGTAAAGATGTAAGGTCCCCATGCCCCCCGACCAGCTTTTCCAACTTGCCAACCCGCTTGCACTGCTGGGCTGGGTCGCGCTGCTGGCCTCGCCCCTTGCCCCGCGGGTCGCCCAAGGCATCGCAGCGGCCGCGATCCCGCTTCTGCTGTCGCTTGCCTACGCGGGCCTCGTCCTCGCCTTCTGGTGGGAGGCACCCGGCGGCTTCGGCGCGTTGCCCGAGGTGCAGGCGCTGTTCACTCACCCCCAGATCGCGCTGGCGGGGTGGCTGCACTACCTGGCCTTCGATCTGTTCCTGGGGGCCTGGCAAGTCCGCACTGCCCGCGCCGAGGGCATCCCGCACTGGGCGGTGATCCCCTGCCTTGTGCTGACCTTCCTCTTCGGTCCCGCGGGCCTGCTGGCCTTTGCGATCCTGCGTTTCACGCTTGTCCGAAAGGTCCTGCCATGACCACCAGCCTGACCGCGCCGCACCCCTGGGCCGTCTTTGCTCCGAACCGTCAGCTTGGCAACCTGACCCTGTTCATCGCGCTGGCGGCCCTGCCCGTGATGGTCGCCCACAGCCTGGACGCGCGCCTGTTCCAGGGCGACAATGTCTGGCTGAAGCCGCTGAAGTTCCACCTGGCGCTGGCCGTCTATACCGGAACGCTGACGCTTTTCGCGATGCTGCTGCCCGCGGGCACCTTCACCTCGCGCCGCTGGCGGATCTACATCGGCGTCGTCATCGCCTGCATCCTGGCCGAGCTTGCCTGGATCGGCAGCGCCGCCGCCCTGGGCACGGCATCGCATTTCAATGCCACCGGCATCTGGGCCACGCTTTACGGCCTGATGGGCGTGGCGGCGGTGCTGCTGACCTCGCTGTCGCTGGTCATGGGCCTGGCCTTCTGGAAACACCGCGCCGACCCCTTCCTGCTGTCGGTGGCACTGGGGCTGATCCTGACTTTCCTGCTGACCGTGCCGATTGCCGGGACCATGTCCTCGGGCACCGGCCACCTCATCGGCACGCCCCTCACCGGAGCCCGTTTCCCGCTGATGGGCTGGTCGACCGAGGTCGGCGACCTGCGCCTGCCCCACTTCCTTGCCACCCATGCCATGCACCTTGTGCCACTGGCGGGTCTGGCCGGCAGCCGTCCGGTCGTCTGGGCTACGGCCGGCGGCTTCACGGCGCTGACCCTGTGGTGTTTTGCCCGCGCGCTGATGGGCCTGCCGCCCTTCTGACGCTTCCCCTTCCGTGCGGGTCACGCTAGAACCCGCTCGGACAAGGGGAACGCTCATGCCGATGGAAAAGACCTTCAACGCCGCCGAGGCCGAGGCCCGGATTTCGAAGACCTGGCTTGACGCCAAGGCCTTCAAGGCGGGCGCCAATGCCAAGCCGGGTCGCCCGGCCTTTTCCGTCATGATACCGCCGCCGAACGTGACCGGCAGCCTGCACATGGGCCATGCCTTCAACAACACGTTGCAGGACATCCTGACGCGCTGGCACCGGATGCAGGGCGACGACACGCTCTGGCAGCCCGGCACCGACCACGCGGGCATCGCGACCCAGATGGTGACCGAACGCGAGATGGCGCTGCACCAGGAGCCCGACCGCCGCACGATGGGCCGCGAGGCCTTCCTCGCCCGGGTCTGGCAGCAGAAGCAGAAGTCGCGCGGCAACATCCGTGGCCAGCTGGAGCGGCTGGGGGCGTCCTGCGACTGGGACCGCGAGGCCTTCACCATGTCGGGCGCCCCCGGCGCACCTGCGGGCGAGGACGGCAATTTCCACGACGCGGTGATCAAGGTCTTTGTCGACCTTTACCACAAGGGCCTGATCTACCGCGGCAAGCGGCTGGTGAACTGGGATCCGCATTTCGAGACGGCGAT
>PNNE01000404.1 GCA_013824055.1 Rhodobacter sp.
CGCGGGTTTCACTGACCAGGTTGACCAGAGTCACGGTGTCGATCAGCGCGGCGCGGCGCATGAGCCACAGGGTCAGGGGGTGCATGTCGTAGGCGATGACCATAGGGCAGTCGTTCGCGGCCAGTTCCAGCGAGACCGTGCCCGAGGCCGCAAGTGCCACATCGGCTGCCGCGAAGGCCCCGCGCTTGGCCGAGGCATTTTCAATGATCTGCGGCTGGACCGCCCAGCCTGCCGTCACGTCACGGACCAGACCCGCCACGCCCTGCACGGTGGGAAGTGCCACACGCAAGTCCGGGTGCCGCGCCTTGAGGCGGGCCACGACGTCTTGGAACACGGGGGCCAGCCGCGCAACCTCGCCCTGGCGCGACCCCGGCAGCGCCAGAAGCAGCGGCCCCGGCCCGGCAAATGCCGCCCGCTCGGCCGCAGAGGCCAGGGGCTCGGCCACCACCGGATGGCCGACGAAATCGCAGCTCATGCCGGCGGCGGTCATGTAGGGTGGCTCGAACGGCAGCAGCGCGAGGACGTGGTCCACCACCTTTGCCATCCTGGCCGCCCGACCTGGCCGCCAGGCCCAGACCGACGGTGCGACGTAGTGGATGGTGCGGAAATCCGGCCGCGCTGCCTTGACCAGCGCCGCCACCCGCAGTCCGAAATCCGGCGAGTCGATCGTCACCAGAGCATCGGCGCCAGAGGCAAGTGCCGCCGCCGCCGCCTCGCGGATGCGGCGTTTCAGGTGGAAATACTTCGGCAGGACCTCGGCGATCCCCATGACCGACAGCTCTTCCATCGGAAAGAGGCTGGCCATCCCTTCGGCCTGCATCAGGGGCCCGGCGATCCCGGCAAAGGTGACATCGGTCAGCGACGTCAGCCCGGCCATCAGTGCGGCCCCCAGACGGTCGCCCGAGGGTTCGCCCGCGATGAGGAACAGGTGCAACGGACCGCTCATCGGTGGACTGCGTCCCCGCTTCGCTGCGCCAGTGCGCCCTGCGAAGAGCGCCGCGCAGCAAGCGATGAGCCGCCGCGGATCATCCTCGCGCCCAGAGGAAAAGACCCAGTTCCCCGGCCAGGCGCCGCATCTCGGCCAGATCGAGGCAGATCACCGAACCTGCCTGGAACGCAAGGCCGCCAAGCCCCGCCGCCGAGACCGCGCGCAGGGTGTCCGGGCCGATGGTCGGCAGGTCGATCCGGCGATCCTGGCCGGGCTTGGCCGCCTTGTAGAAGACCCCCCGCCCCCGCGCCGGATCGGGACGCAGGCCAGAGATCCCGGCGACCTGGGCCAGAAGCGCATCGGTGCCTGGCAAAGCCTCGACCCCCAGGCAAAGCCCCTGCGCCACCACGGCCCCCTGCCCCACATCCACCGCCCCCAGCGCCGCGACGATGTCGGCGGCCCGGGCGGCGTCGGCCTCATCCCTTGGCGTGACGGTCCCGGAAAGCACCCCCGTCTTGGGCAGCAGTGCCGGTGCCAGCCCCTCGACCCCGACGACGGAAAAGCCGAACTCCTCGAAAAGGTCGATCACCACCCGCAGCGCGGCATCGTCACCGGCAGCCATCGCCTGCATCAGGCGCGGAAGCAGAGCCGCCGTGGCCTCGTCCAGCAGCGCCGGGTCCAGCCTTGGTCGCGTCACGGCACCGGCGAAGATCACCTGGCCGACGCCGTCCCGTTCCAATGCGCGCAGAAAGGGCACCAGCCGCTCGATCCGGAAGCGCAGGTCCACCGTCAGCCCGTCCGGCGTGAACCCGTCCAGGGCGGCGACCAGGGGCACATCCGTCATCGCCTCCGCCAGCGCCCGTGGCAAGCGGCCCTGCCCGGCAATGATCGCAGTGCGCATGCTGCTCACCGCCCACCCTTCGGGGTCAGGAAACTGCGGTCGGACTTCGACAGGATGAAATCGGCGATCTCGCGGACCAGGGGGTTGTCGCTTTCCTCGGCCAGCTTGCGCGCGCGGTCAAGGAAACTGCCGTCCTCCTGCGCAAGCGTCTGGTAGGCCGCCCGCAGCGCGGTGATCCCCGCCCGGTCGACGCCGCGGCGCTTGAGACCCACCAGGTTCAGCCCGTCCAGCTCGCCCCGGGGGGCCTGCACCAGGCCATATGGGATGACGTCGTTCGCCACCATCGTCACCGCCCCGATGATCGCGCCCTGACCGATCCGCACCCACTGATGGACACCGGACAGCCCGCCCACGATCACGTCGTCGCCAAGCACGCAGTGGCCCGCGATCGCGACGTGGTTGACCAGGATCACCCGATTGCCGATCTGCGCATCGTGGCCGACATGAGCGCCCGTCATGATCAGGCAGTCGTCGCCCACGCGCGTCACCCCGCCGCCCCCCTCGGTCCCGGTGTTCAGCGTCGTGGCCTCGCGGATGCGGCAGCGCTTGCCGACGACCAGCCGCGTCCGTTCGCCGTGATACTTCAGGTCCTGCGGCACCTCACCCACGGTGGCAAAGGGAAAGATCACGCTGTCGTCGCCGACCTCGGTCCAGCCAGTGACGACGGCATGGGATTTCAGCACCACATTCGCGCCAAGCACGACTTCCGGCCCGACATGGCAGAACGGGCCGATCCGGCATCCCGCGCCGACAACGGCACCGGGCTCGACGACGGCCGAGGGGTGAATGCGGGCGTCGGGATGGCTGCTCATGCCTTCGGCACGTCGAACATCGCCATGAAGCTGGCCTCGCAGGCAAGGTCGCCCTCGACATGGGCGCGGCCCTCGAACTTCCAGACCCGGCCACCACCGCGCACTGCCTTGACGTGCAGCTCCAGCACGTCGCCCGGCACGACCTTGCGGCGGAACTTGACCCCGTCCACCCCCATGAAGAAGACCTTGGCCTGCTTGTCCACCAGGTCCATCGACAGGCCGACCAGCACCCCGCTGGTCTGCGCCATCGCCTCGATGATCATCACGCCGGGGAAGATCGGCATGCCGGGAAAATGCCCCTGGAACTGCGGTTCGTTCAGAGTGACGCACTTGATGCCGACGCAGGACTCGTTGACGACGATGTCGCGCACCTTGTCGATCAGCAGAAAGGGATAGCGGTGCGGGATGATCCGCTGGATCAGGTCCAGATCGGCGGTGGTCACTGCGCTTGCATCCATGTCGTCGTTCCTTCGCGTCCCTCTGGCCCAAGGCCTTGGGGTCTGACTACCAATTCGGGCCGCCGCAGACAAGTTGCCGGGTGTCAGGGGGTCGCAGGGGGGGCTTCGGCCGGGTCGTCAGGCGCATCCGGCGGCAGCTCGGCGGGCGGGTCGGCGGGCGGGCGGGCCAGAGCTGCGTTCAGTTTGGCGATGGCCGCGTCCGTGATGTCGATGGCCGAAAGCGCGACGATCACCAGCCCCTTGTCCAGGATCGCCATCGCCTTGCGTTCCCCCAGGAGCTCGCCCAGGACCGGACCGGCCAGCTGCCGGAATTCCTGACGCTCGGCATCGCGCCTTGCGACCAGCGCCTGCGCCTTGGCGTCCTGCTCCGCCCGGATGCGTTCGACCTTTTCGTCGAAGGCCGTGGCCCTTGCGGTGAACTCTTCGGGTGACAGCGCAGCGCGCTGCTCGGTCAGAGCCTGCTCTTCGGCGACAAGCCCTGCTTCGATCCGCTTGTTTTCCTGCTCCAGCGCGGCTGTATCGGCGCGCTCTCGGTCGATCGCGGCGCGACCGAAATCGGATTCCAGGAAGAACCGGTCCTGATCCAGGGTCAGGAGCGGGGCCGGAGCCTCTTGCGCCTGACTGGCTGCCGCCAGAAGCAAGAGCCCCGCTGCGGCAAGGCGCATGGGCCCAGGGCGCATCGCTTTGCGCCACCCCGCCATCGTCAGAACCGGGTCGAAACCGTCAGGTCGAAGGACTGTTCCCTGTCGAAGTCTTCCTTCTGGATCGCACGGCTGAAGTTGAAGCGCAGCGGACCGATCGGCGTGGTCCAGAACACCGAGACACCGACCGCCGCGCGCGGGGTGAAGCTGTCGTCCACAGTGCCACCGAGATCGTTGTCCAGGCTCCAGACCGAGCCCACGTCCATGAAGGCGCCGCCGGTGATGCCATATTCCTCGGGCAGGCCCAGCGGGAAATCGGCCTCGAAGCGCGCCACGGCAAACAGGTTGCCGCCAAGCGCATCGCCGCCATCGCGCGCGCCGATCCCGTTCGGCTCGAAGCCGCGGATCTTGCCGTTGCCGAAGAAGCGGTCGGTCACCCGGGTCATTTCCCCCAGCGAGGTGATCGCCCCGCCCTCGAAGATCGCGCGCAGGGTCACTTCCTCGTTCATCACGCGGGTCTCTGCCAGGGCAAGGCCCGTGGTCTTGATGTATTCGGTATCGCCACCCAGCCCCGCGAAGTCCTGACCGAACCGCAGCAGCACGCCGCCCTTGGGGTTCAGGCCGGTGATGCGGTTGTCGTATTCGTAGGTGTAGCCCAGCGAGACGGTGCTGAGCGCACCCTGCGTTGCTTCGGCAATGATGATCGCCGAGGTGCCGGTGTAGTTGCTGAGCTTGTCCTCGGCCACGCCGATCCGCAGGTCGAGGGTCGACTGTTCGCCCAGCGGAAAGCCGATGCCGGTGGTGAAGCCGATGTTGCGGGTGTCGTAAAGCGAGAAGTCCGATTCCGACGTCCGGTAGAAGCCGCCGATGTTGAAGCTGAGATCGCGGCCCAGAAGGGCCGGCTCGGTGAAGCTGAAGCTGGAATTCTGGTTCGACGACGCAGTCGACACCGACAGCGACAGCCGCTGGCCCCGGCCCAGGAAGTTGGTTTCCGAAAAGCCCACGTTGATGCCGGTGCCCGTGGCGACCGAATAGCTCAGGCCGAAGGACAGCGATCCGGTCGGCTGTTCCTCGACATCGACGTTGACGACGACCTGGTCGGGTGCCGAGCCCTGGTCGGCGTTGACCTGCGCGTCGGCAAAGAAGCCAAGCGCCCGGATGCGTTCGGCCGCCTGCCGGATTTCGCGCGGGTTGAAGGGGTCGCCTTCCACGGTGCGGAACTGACGCCGGATGACCTGGTCCAGAGTCGTGGTGTTGCCCTCGATGTCGATGCGTTCGACGAAGATCCGCTCGCCGCGGACGATGGCGAACTCGACATCCACGACCTGACCGGCCGGGTTGCGGGTGATGCGCGGCTCGACCCGGACGAAGTTCAGGCCCTTCTTCAGGGCAAGAGTTTCCATCCGGGTGATGTTGTTGTCGATCAGCAGCGGGCTGTAGGTCTGGCCGGCGCGGATCTTCTGCACCGCCTGGAACTCGGCCGCGTCCAGCCCTTCCACCTCGGAAACCGTGGTCACGGCGCCGATGTCATAGGCCACGCCTTCGCGCATGGTGAAGGTGATAAAGGTGGCGTCACGCTCGCGGGAAAGTTCGGCGCTGGCGTCCAGCACCTGAAAGTCGATGAAGCCGCGCGACAGGTAGAAGTCGGTCAGGACCTTCTTGTCCAGCTCCAGCCGCTCGGCGACAAAGGTGTCGCGCTGGATCAGGTTGCGCAGAAGACCGGCCTGCTTGGTCTCCAGCACCTGGCGCAGGCGGCGGTCGGTGAAGGCCTTGTTGCCGGTGAACGAGATCCGCTCGTTCTCGACGACCCGGCCTTCGGTGATCTCGAACACCAGGTCGACGCGGTTGTCGCCGCGGCGGATGATCTTCGGCGTGACCGATGCGGCCAGACGGCCCGACACGCGGTAGGCCTCGGCAATGGCGGCGGCGTCGGCTTCTGCCTGGGAGGGGGAATAGATCCGCCGCGGCTGCGACTGGATCAGTTCGGCCAGAGCTTCATCCTTCAGGCGCCTGTTGCCCTCGATGCTGATGACGTTGACGATCGGGTATTCCACGACCCGGATCACCAGGGTCGAGCCCTGCGGCACCAGCTCCACCGTCTCGAACAGACCCGAGTTCAGGATGCGCTGGTAGGCGTCGTTCAGGGCCCCCGCCGACACCTCGGCGCCGCGGCTGATTCCGGCATAGTTCAGGATCGTCGCGGTATCGACCTGCCTGTTGCCTTCGATGGTCACGTTCGAAAACGAAAAGACCTGCGCAAAGGCCGGGGTGAGCAAGGCAGCCGAAGCCGTTGCCGCACCGAGGAAAACCGCCGTGGCAAGCAGACGCGCCCTAGACGTGGCCCCGAACGACCGCCCTGTGGCCGTGCTTTGGGTCATCCGCATTTTGCATCCTCGCCGCAATTTTCTGTTTCCGGATAGCTATCGGGAAAGCCAAGCTTTGTCAAAAGCCTGCGGTCACTGTGGATAACTTTGCAAGATGTTGTGGCTTCGGGCAAACACAGGACGGGCAGGGTTTGCCCGTCCCGGCGCCCGACAGCCCGCCCAGGCCCGTCACACGCACAGCAGATCGCGGCTGAGACCGAAGATCATGATGCTCAGCACCAGGGTTAGCCCGACCGTGGTCAGGATCCGCAACGCGCGGTCCGACGGCGACTTTCCGGTCACGGCCTCATAGGCGTGAAAGACCAGGTGGCCCCCGTCCAGCACGGGAATCGGGAACAGGTTCAGCAGCCCGACCCCGAAGGACAGGATCGCCAGCATCCCGATGAAACTTTCCAGCCCGTTGCGTGCCGCATCGCCCGCCGTTTCAGCGATGCCGATCGCACCCGACAGGTTGCAGCTGGAAATCGCGCCCATGATCATGTGCGACAGGCCCGAGAAGGTGGTGGTCGTCATCCGCCACATGCTGCTTGCCGCACCCGTCGTCGCCTCCCAAAGCCCGACGTTGCGCACGGCGGGTTCGAAGAACATGCCGGAGTAGAGCCCCAGCAGGTAGCGTTCGGTGAATCCGCCGCTGCCGTCGTCCACGGTCCGGATGCGCGGCGCAAGCGAAACCTCGAAGCTTTGGCCGTCGCGCCAGACGGTCAGCAGGACGGGCTGGCCCTTGCTGGCAGCGACGATCTCGGGAAGCTGGTCGAAATAGCGCACGTCCTGGCCGCCCGCCTTCAGGATGATGTCACCCTCCTGGAGGCCGGCGTCCATCGCGGCCGAGCGGATCTGCACCCCGCCGACCACGGCGGCCAGCGGATGCGGCCCGTTGACCGTCAACTCCTGATCGCCGCGCCGCACGGTATAGGCAAGGGTGGCCTGGCCCTTCAGCGCTTCGGTGACCGAACCGAAGGCTTCCCAATCCGCCGTTGCCTGCCCCTCGACCGCAAGAATCACGTCGTCAGGCTGCAGCGTCGGCCCCTCGAACGGAAAGTCGCGCAGGCTGCCGACCGCAGGCTCGTCGCGCGGAGCGCCAAGGGCCAGCGCCAGGCCGAGCAGCAGGAAGAAGGTCAGGATGAAGTTGAACACCGGCCCCGCCGCCACGGTCGCCGACCGCGCCCACAAGGGCGCTCCGGCCATCGTGTGCCGCCGTTCCTCGGCGCTCATCCCCGCCACGTCGCCCTGCCGGACGGAACTGGCATCGGCGTCGCCCAGAAACTTCACGTAGCCGCCGAAGGGAATCGCCGCGAACTGCCAGCGGGTGCCGCGCTTGTCGGTGCGGCTGAACAGCACCGGGCCGAAGCCCACCGAGAAGACCTCGGAGTGGATGCCGGACCAGCGGCCGACGATGTAGTGGCCGTATTCGTGGACGAAGACGATGACCGACAGCGCGATCACGAAGAACACCAGCGTCCAGGCCGTGCCGCCAAGCGCCGCCACAATCGCTTCCATCACCGCTCTCCTGCCTGTCGGCGGGCGATTGCGTCCGCCCGTTCGTTTGCCCGTATCCGTGCCAGATGGTCCACGGCCTGCACATCCTCAAGGGTCATGGCGTCATTTTCGTGGCCGAGATCGCCATCCAGCGCCGTCAGTGTCGCTTCGACGACGCCTGCCATGTCCATGAACCCGATGCCCCCGGCCAGGAAATGATCCAGCGCCACTTCCTTTGCCGCGTTGAAGGCCGCACCGGCCAGCCCGCGCCGCGCCATCACCTCGCGCGCCAGCCGCAGCGCCGGATAGCGTGCAAGGTCCGGCCCCCGGAAGGTCAGGCTTGCGACCTGCGCCAGGTCCAGCCGCGCCACCGGCAGGTGCGACCGGTCCGGCCAGTTCAGCGCATAGCCGATGGAATGGCGCATGTCCGGCGCGCCCATATGCGCCATGATCGCCCCGTCGCGGTAGCCGACCATCGCATGGATCAGCGATTCGGGGTGGATGATGACCTCGATCTGGTCAGGTGCCACCCCGAAATATTCTCGCGTTTCAATGACTTCCAGCGCCTTGTTGAACATGCTGGCCGAATCGATGGTGATCCGCTGCCCCATGGCCCAGTTCGGATGCGCCAGCGCCTCCTTGACTGTTGCCCGTGCCAGCGCGTCCAGCGGCCAGTCGCGCAGCGCGCCGCCACTTGCCGTCAGGATGATCCGCTCGACCGAGGCCATGTCCTCGCCCACCAGCGCCTGGAAGATCGCGGAATGTTCGCTGTCGACAGGCAGGATGCGTGCCTTGTGGCGCGCCGCCTCGGCCATCAGCAGCGGCCCGGCGGTCACCAGGCTTTCCTTGTTGGCCAGCGCCAGGGTCGCCCCGTGCCGCAGGGCCCGGAATCCCGGCTCCAGCCCGGCGGCGCCGACGATCGCGCTCATGACCCAGTCGACCGGCCGCTCGGCCACCTCGATGATGGCCAGGGTTCCCGCCGCCGCCTCGACGCCCGAGCCCGCCAGCCGCTCACGCAGTTCGGCCAGGCCGGAGGCATCGGCGCAGACCGCCACCTCGGCCCGCAGCTCGCGCGCCATGTCGGCCAGCCGGGCGATGTTCCGGCCGCCGGTCAGCGCGACGACACGGTAGGCATCGGCCCCGCCGGCGCGACGCAGCAGGTCCACCGTCTGCTCGCCGATGGACCCGGTCGCCCCGAAAATTGACAGGCTGCGCAACCCGTCAGCCCCCGAAAAGCCCGTGGACCGGGGCCAGCAGCCCCAGCGCCAGCACCGCGACCACCGCGCCGATCATTGCGTCGAAGCGGTCCAGCACCCCGCCGTGCCCCGGGATCAGGTTCGAGGCATCCTTGACCCCCGCCCGCCGCTTGACCCAGCTTTCCGCGATGTCGCCCAACTGCCCGGCAAGGGCCACCAGCGCCGACAGCGGCACCAGAAGCCAGCTTGCACCCGCCGCCAGCACCAGCACCAGCCCGACCGAAGCCGCTCCCACCCAGCCCGCCACGGTCCCCGACCAGGTCTTCTTCGGACTGACCCTTTCCCAGAACTTCGGGCCGCCGATCGTCCGGCCCACGAAATAGCCCAGCACATCCGAGGCCACGACCACCGCCACCAGCCAGAGGATCAGGGTCCCGCCGCCGCTTTGGCGCAGGTCGATCAGGCCATACCCCGCCAGCATGATCGCCAGGGCATAGGCACTGGCCAGTCTCCGGTCCCGCCGGGGTGTCAGAAGCAGCGCCACCGACGGCCCCGCAAGAAACAGCGCCGCGACATCGGATTTCAGGACCAGCGCCGCGACCAGGGCTGCCGAGGCCGCAACCGCCAGCAGCACCGGCGACCGCTGCCGGTGCGGTGCCGTCATCGTCGCCAGTTCCCAGATCATCACGCCCGTCAGCGCCACGACCAGCGTGGCAAAGGCCGCCCCGCCCAGCCAGATCTCGACCGCGCCCACGGCCACCATCACGATGGCCGACAGGATCCGGGTGCGCAGGTCGGCCCATTTGCCCGAGGGGGCTGGCGCCGGGTCCATCATCTGAGCACCCCGCCAAAGCGCCGCTCGCGGTTCGAGAAACGCTGGACGATGGCCGCCAGTTCGTCGGGACCGAAGTCGGGCCAGAGCGTCTCGGTGAATTCGTATTCGGAATAGGCCGCCTGCCAGGGCAGGAAGTTCGAGGTCCGCGTCTCGCCGCTGGTGCGGATCACCAGGTCGGGGTCGGGCATGCCGCCGGTGTCCAGCCGCTCGGCAAAGGCGGCTTCGGTGACGTGCTTCGGGTCAAGAAGGCCGGACGCAGCAGCATCCGCGATCTTGCGCACGGCGCGCAATATCTCGTCGCGGCCACCGTAGTTGATCGCCACGGTCAGGTTCAGCCGGTCAAGGCCCGCGGTCCGCGCCTCGATCCCGGCCATCATGCGTTGCAGCTTGGGGTCCAGCCGGCTGCGATCCCCGATGAAGCGCATCCGCACACCGGCCTTGGCCAGCCGGTCGGCCTCACGCTCGATATAGCGGGCAAAGATCGCCATCAGGCCAAGCACTTCCTCTGTGGACCGCTTCCAGTTCTCGGTCGAGAAGGCATAGAGCGTCAGCCAGTTGATCCCCAGGCCGGGAGCGGCCTTGACGATTTCGCGGACCCGCTCGGCGCCCTTGCGGTGACCGACCAGCCGGGCCCAGCCCCGGTTCGTGGCCCAGCGGCCATTGCCGTCCATGATGATTGCCAGGTGGTTCACCGGCCGCATCGCGACACCCACCTGCAGGTCCTTTGACACCTGCCGCCCCCCGTTTGCAGGTCAGACCTGCATGATCTCTGCCTGTTTGGCCTCAAGCGCCCGGTCGACGGCGGCAATCGCCGCGTCGGTCAGTTCCTGCACCGCATCCGACCAGAACTTCTGGTCATCCTCGCCCATGCCCTGCGCCTTTGCCTTCTTGATCTGGTCCATTCCATCACGCCGCACGTTGCGAATCGCAACTTTGGCGCTTTCGGCATATTGCGCAGCAACTTTGGTCAATTCGCGGCGACGCTCTTCGTTCAGCTCGGGGATCGGCAGGCGGATCAGCGGCCCGTCGGTGATCGGGTTGATGCCGATGCCGCTTTCGCGGATCGCCTTTTCCACCTTCGAGATCATCGCCTTGTCCCAGACGTTGATCACCACCATCCGCGGCTCGGGGACGTTCACCGTGCCCAGCTGGTTGATCGGCGTCATCTGGCCGTAAGCCTCGACCTGGATCGGCTCGACCAGGGCGGCCGAGGCGCGGCCCGTCCGCAGCGACGAGAATTCCGTCTTCAGGGCCGCCATCGCGCCATCCATCCGGCGCTGGATTGCATCGGTGTCGATCTCGAGATCTTCGTGTGCCATCGGACAGGTCCTTCACTTCGACTGCGGGCCTCACCCCGCGATTTTGCGCTCTATAGCAGAGCGTCTCGCGCCCGGTACAGGCCAAAGCTGCTGACCTGCGGGCCAGGTCCGGGCGCGGTGCAAGGGCGAGGCGGGCTAATCCTGGACCCTGGTGTAGGTCCCCTCACCCGCCAGAATCCCCCGGAAGCCGCCCGGCTCGTCCAGGCTGAAGACGATGATCGGCAGGTTGTTGTCCCGGGCAAGGGCGATGGCGGTCGCGTCCATCACGCCCAGGTGCTTTTCCAGCACCTCGTCATAGGTCACATGGTCATAGCGCTTGGCATGGGCGTGCTTCTTGGGGTCCATGTCATAGACGCCGTCGACCTTGGTGCCCTTGAAGATCGCCTGGCAGGCCATTTCGCTGGCCCGCAGCGTGGCCGCCGTGTCTGTGGTGAAATAGGGGTTGCCGGTGCCGGCCGCGAAGATGCAGACCCGCTTCTTTTCCAGGTGCCGCACGGCGCGGCGGCGGATGTAGGGCTCGCAGACCTGGTCCATCGGGATCGCGCTGATGACCCGGGTGAAGACGCCGATCGCCTCGAGCGCGGATTGCATCGCCAGCGCGTTCATCACCGTCGCCAGCATCCCCATGTAGTCGGCCGTCGTCCGCTCCATCCCCTGGGCGCTGCCTTGCAACCCCCTGAAGATGTTGCCCCCGCCGATCACCATGCAGATCTCGACCCCCAGGTCGCGGACCGACTTCACCTCTTGCGCGATGCGGGCAACGGTGGGCGGATGCAGGCCATAGCCCTGGTCGCCCATCAGCGCCTCGCCCGAGATCTTCAGCATCACTCGGCTGTATTTGGTGGCCGGCTCGGACATGGGACCCCTGCATATCGTTTTCTGTTTGGACTGCGCCGCAAAATGTCGCAAAACCGCGGCGGGTTCAACTGCCGATCGGGTGGGGTTCGGATGCGGATCGACGGCATATCGCGTGACGCTCTGCTGTTGCTGGCCGGCCCCACGGCCAGCGGCAAGTCCGCACTTGCGATGGAACTGGCAGCGCGGGACGGGCGCCTGATCGTCAACGCCGACGCGCTGCAGGTCTATGAGAACTGGCGCATCCTGACGGCACGGCCCTCGGTCGAGGACGAGGCGGCCCTGCCCCATGCGCTTTACGGCCACGTTGCCCGTGATGCCCAGTATTCCGTTGGGCACTGGCTGCGGCAGGTGGCGCAACTGCTGGACCGTCCCCTGCTGATCGTCGGTGGAACGGGGCTGTATTTCAATGCCTTGACCCAGGGGCTGGCCGACGTGCCCGAGGTCCCGCTGTCGGTCCGCTCCGAAGCGGACGCCCGCCTGGCCATCGAGGGTCCGGCCGCCCTGCTGGCAGAGCTTGACCGCGCCACTGCCGCCCGGATCGACCCGCTGAACCCGGTTCGCGTCCAGCGCGCATGGGAGGTCTGGCGCGCGACCGGGCGGGGCCTTGCGGCCTGGCAGGACGACACCCCGCCGCCCCTTGTGCCGCTGTCGGATGCCGAGGCGCTGGTTGTGGTCCCGGATGTCGCCTGGCTGAACGCCCGGATCGACCGGCGCTTCACCCAGATGCTGGTCGCAGGGGCCCTGGACGAAGCGCGGGCGAACCTGACCGGCTGGGACCCCAGGCGGCCCTCGTCACGGGCCATTGGCGGTGCCGAACTGATCGCGCACCTGAACGGGGAAATGACCCTGGCCGAAGCGACCGATGCGGCCACTCTGGCCAGTCGGCGCTATGCCAAGCGGCAGCGGACCTGGTTCAGATCGAACATGACGGCCTGGCGGCAGGTTTTGCTTCCCTGACAGAGGCTTGCCCGCCGCAGTTGCAGCGACTTTCCACTTATCCACAGGCTTTTGCACAAGATAATGGAACATCGGTGGACAACTCGGACCCGCACCGGCGGAAATCGCTTGGGTTGCCCCCCCGCGCCTGCTTTACTGGACCGGCCAGCGCCTCGGCCACAGGACCTGCCCCGCCATGTTGAAACCCGCCCCTGCCTCGCAGCTTCGCCTCTTGGCGATCCCGCGCCTTGCCGCTGGCGGTCGCTGGCGTGTCGAAGCCATGCGCTCGCTGTCCGAACCTTGCCTGCTTTGGTTCACCAAGGGCCAGGGCCGGATCACGATCTCGGGGGTGACGCGCGGATATACGGCACATAATGCGGTCTACATCCCCGCAGGCGTCATGCACGGGTTCGAGGCCGGGCCGCAGGTCTTCGGCACGGCGGTCTTCTTCGGGCGCGATCCGAAGGTGATCCTGCCGAAATCCGCGCTGCATCTGCGCATCCGCGAAGTCCACGCCCAGCAGGAGGTCAACGTCCTGCTTGATTCGATCCTGCGCGAACTGGAAAGCGACACGCCCGCCCATGAACGCGCGACCGAGGCTTATGTCGGTCTGCTGGGTGTCTGGCTGGAACGCCAGGCACGGAAGGCGGACCCGCTGGAAAGCCCGCGCCAGGATGCGACGCGCCGCCTGGTCGCGCGCTACACCGCGCTGCTGGAGCGGAACTTCCGCACCGGGATGAACGTGGCGGATTTTGCGGCCGCGCTGGGTGTGACCCCCACGCATCTGACGCGCTGCTGCAACGCCGCCTGCGGCCGTCCGGCTTCCGCGCTGCTGCAGGACCGCCGGATCTTCGAGGCGCGCAAGCTGTTGTCCGAGACGAAGGTTCCGGTCGGCAAGATCGCCGAACAGTTGGGCTTCAACTCGCCGGCCTATTTCACCCGCGCCTTCCAGCACCTGACCGGGAAATCGCCCTCGGCCTTCCGCCGCGCCGGCTGACGGGTTTTTGTCCGGCGGGTAAAGGACCGGCGGGTAAAGAAATCGACAGGATGATGTCGTTTTCGGACGCCATCGGTCGAATCCAGTCGTTGACGCAAGCCGGGAAAAGATGCGCAATGCAGTTGGGGGTGCGCTTATCGCAAGAGCTGTCCGCAGCGGCATGGCCGCTCTGTCAGCCAGGGGTCTTGCGTCACCACAACCAATGAAAAAGAACCAGACCAGGGAGACGAGAATGAAAGACATGATTGACGAGGCCGGGGTCCACTCGGCCGCGAAGATGTACGTGGCGGAATATGCTGAAGGCAAGCTCAGCCGCCGCGAATTCCTGACCCGCACGACCGCCCTCGGGGTTTCGGCCGCAGCCGCATATGGCCTGATCGGCCTGCCTGCCCCGGCCCAGGCCCAGGACGCCAAGGTCGGCGGCAAGATCCGTGTGGCGATGGAAGTGAGGGGCACCAAGGACCCGCGGCTGGCAGACTGGCCGCAGATCGCCAACGTCTACCGGGGCTGGCTGGAATACCTGATCCAGTACAACAACGATGGCACCTTCGAGGGCCGGCTGCTGGAAAGCTGGGAAGCCAACGAGGACGCCACCCAGTACACGCTGAAGGTCCGCCAGGGCGTGACCTGGAACAACGGCGAGCCCTTCACCGCCGATGACGTGGTGCGCAACTTTGCCCGCTGGACCGATGGCAACGTCGAGGGCAACGCGATGGCCTCGCGCTTCACCGGCCTGGTGGACGAAGCGACCAAGACGCTGCGCGAAGGCGCCGTGGTCAAGGTCGACGATGCGACCGTGCAACTGAACCTGTCGGCGTCGGACATCGCGATCGTCGCGAACCTGTCGGACTATCCGTCTGCCGTCGTGCACTCGTCCTTCCAGGACGGCCAGGACCCGTCCTCGAACCCGATCGGCACCGGCCCCTACATCCCGCAGGAAGTCGCGGTCGGCCAGCGCGCGATCCTTGTCCGCGCCCCGAACCACACCTGGTGGGGCGGCACCGCGCCGCTGGACGAGATCGAATACATCGACTTCGGCACCGACCCGGCTGCGATGGTCGCGCTGTTCTCCTCGGACGAGGTGGACGCCAACTATGAATCGGTCGGCGAATTCATCGACATCCTGGATGGCATGGGCCTGGTGAAAGAGGAACTCGTCACCGCCTCGACCATCGTGGTGCGGATGAACTCGTCCTCGGACCTTTACAAGGACCGCGCCGTGCGGTCGGCGGTCCAGCTGGCGGTCGATCCCAAGGTCGTGCTGGAACTGGGCTACAACAACCTGGGCAAGACCGGCGAGAACCACCACGCCTTCCCGATCCACCCGGAGTATCCGACCCTTCCGCCGCAGGTCATCAACCCGGCAGGCCTGGTGCCGGCGCTGGAGGCGGCTGGCCTGAAGGACACCGAGTTCGAGGTGATCTCGCTGGACGATGGCTGGGAAGCATCGACCACGGCTGCGGTGCAGGCCCAGCTGAGAGACGCGGGCATGAACATCAAGCACACGGTGATGCCGGGCTCGACGTTCTGGAACGACTGGCAGAAGTACCCCTTCTCGTCCACGACCTGGAACCACCGCCCGCTTGCGGTCCAGAACATGAGCCTGGCCTACACCTCGACCGGCTCGTGGAACGAAACCGCGATGGCGAACCCCGAGTTCGATGCGCTGATGGCCCAGGCGCTGGCCATCGCCGATGCCGACAAGCGGCGCGAGCTGATGGTGCAGATGTGCACGATCCTTCAGAACGAAGGCTACATCATCAACCCGTTCTCGCGCTCGCTGTTCAGCCACCACAAGGACGGCTTCGCGGGTATGGCCCATCACCCGGCCTTCGAGCATCACCACTACAAGTGGTCGGTGGCCTGATCGCCTAGACCTGGCTGAGAACGAAGAAGGGGCGCGCCCGCCGCGCCCCTTCCCAGCGGGCATTTGCCGAAATCGAGGGGACCGGCATGGGATTGTTCGTGCTGCGGCGACTTGGGGTCATGCTCTTGACCGCCATCGCCCTGACCTTTGTGGTCTTCTATCTGACGAACCTGCAGCCCAATCTGGAAAAGCTGGCCCGGACCGAGGGCTCTGTCCGCATGACCGATGAGGCCGTGCAGGACTGGATCGCCCAGAACGGCCACTCCGGTTCGGTCTTCCTGCGCTACGGCCAGTGGCTGGGCGTGGTGCCGGGCTGGACCTTCACCGACGAAAAGGGCCAGATGCGCGGCCGCTGTTTCGAGATCGGCCAGGACGCCGCCGCGGCACCGACCTATTGCGGCCTGCTGCAGGGCAACTGGGGCTTTTCAACCTTTTTCAAGACGCCGGTGATGGACTCGCTGGGCGAAAAGCTGGCCGCGACCGGCTGGCTGATGCTGGCGGTGATGCTGGTCATGGTGCCCACCTCGCTGGTGCTGGGGGTGCTGTCGGGGATGCGGGAAGGCTCGGCGACCGACCGGACGCTGTCGACCTTTTCCATCGCCTCGACCGCGACGCCGGAATATGTGTCGGGGGTCGTGCTGGTCGCGGTCTTCGCCACGGCTGCGACAGGGGTCTCGCCGATCCTGGCGCAATACGGGCTGATCGAGCCGAACAAGACCCTGTTCCTTGCCTCGGCCACGTCGGCGATGGACGACATCACCTTCTGGAACTTCACCCTGCCGGTGATGACCATCGCGCTTTACGGCATCGGCTACATCGCCCGGATGACCCGCGCCTCGATGACCGAGGTGATGACCCAGCAATACATCCGCACCGCCCGGCTGAAGGGTGTCCCGTTCCGCACCGTGGTGATGCGCCACGCGCTGCGCAATGCGCTGATCGCACCCTTCACGGTGATCATGCTGCAGTTTCCCTGGCTCTTGAACGGGGTGGTGATCGTCGAAAGCCTGTTCAACTACAAGGGCTTCGGCTGGACGCTGGTGCAGGCCGCCTCGAACAACGACATCCCGCTCCTGCTGGCCTGTTCGGTCGTGGCCGTGGTCGTCGTCCTCTTGACGCAGCTGATTTCCGACATCGGCTATGTCTTCCTGAACCCCCGCATCCGGCTGGCCTGAGGGAGGGCGCGTCATGGACCATCTGACCTGGACGGGATCGGCGGGCACGGTTCTTCTGCCCGTGATGCAGATCGCGGTGCTGGCGCTGGCGCTGGCGCTGGTGGCCAAGCTGCTTTTCGTCCTGGCGGGCCTTGACGGCCCCCGCCTGCCGGGGCCCGACGGCACCATCGCGATGCGCTCGCCCGGGCTCTTTGCCGGCCTGGCCATCCGCTACAGCTTTCTTGCCGCCCTGGGGGCCTTCGTGCTGACCCTTGCCGCCGGCGCCGTGATGCCCTCGCCGGTCGAGGCCGGCATCCTGGGGTCGATGGCAGAGCGGTTCTGGCCGGTGTGGCTGGGTCTGGCGGCAACCTTCGTGCTGTCGCTTCGCTTTCGCCGCAGGCTTGGGCTTTACGGCAAGCTCTTCGATTCCACCGTGGGCATGATCGGCTTTGCGATCGTGATGTTCTGGGTCTTTGCCGCGATCTTCGCCGACGTGATCATCACCCACGACCCCTTCGGCCAGCTGTCCGGCCTGAAGAACAAGGCTCCCGGCATCCCCGCGCCCGAAAGCGCCTACGGCTGGTACCTGCTGGGCGGCGACCACCTGGCCCGCGACGTCTTCAGCCGCATGGTGATGGGCGCGCGCGAGGTTCTGAAGATCGCCCCCGCAGCGACCCTGTTTGCCTTCATGGTCGGCATCACCCTGGGCCTTCCGGCAGGCTATTTCGGCGGCAAGCTGGACACTTTCATCTCGTTCCTGGCCAACCTGGTCCTCGCCTTCCCGGTGATCTTGCTGTTCTACCTGCTGGTCACGCCCGAGATCCGCGACACCGGCATCCCGATCGTGCTGGCGGGGCTTCTGTTCCTGTTCCCGATCATCTTCCTCAGCGTCCTGTGGAACAGCCGCTACTACACCAACCCGCCGCAGCGGAACCTTTACGTCGGGATCACGCTTCTTCTTGGCCTCTGGGCCTACTCGGGCCTCGCGTTCAACATGGACCCCCTGGGCGTCTGGTCGATGGAGCCGAACATGCTGAACGTCTTCGTCTCGGTGGTGTTCGTGAACTCGCCCGGCGTGTTCCGCATCGTCCGGGGGCTGGTGATGGACATCAAGGCGCGCGACTACGTGGCGGCGGGCCAGACCCGCGGCGAAGGTCCCTGGTACATCATGCTGTGGGAGATCCTGCCCAACGCCCGCGGCCCGCTGATCGTCGATTT
>PNNE01000062.1 GCA_013824055.1 Rhodobacter sp.
GGACAGGGCAGCGCCTCTGAAGGACATGACGTAGCAGCCGAGCTGCGCCGTCGCCTTGCGGCCAGCTCGCCCGACCGGCTGGGGCAAGCCGTCCGGCTGATCATGGAGCATGCTTTCCAGGTTGTTGCCACACTGCGTCCTTCGCCGGAGGAGTTGGATGCCTTCGTGCAGTTTCTGACCGATGTCGGCTATGCGACCGACGTGCGGCGGCAGGAATGGGTTCTGCTGGCGGATGTTTTCGGGCTTTCGGTCAGCGTCTTGGGCGGCGATCACTCCGATGTGCCGGATGTCACGCCGGCAACGCTGCCGGGGCCCTTCTATCGCCCGGACGCGCCCAGATTGCCTCTGGGTGCCGACCTTTGCCGGAATGGCTTGGGCAAGAGGCTGATGGTGCAGGGCCAACTGCTGGATCCGGACCACAAGCCCCTCTCCGGCGCCGACGTCGAGGTCTGGCATGCCAATGCCGAAGGCCGCTACGAAAACCAGGACCCCGACAACCAGCCCGAACACAACCTGCGTGGCCGTTTCACCGCCGATGCCCAGGGCCGCTTCCACTTCCGCACCATCCGTCCCGCAGGCTATGCCCTGCCCGACGATGGCCCCGTGGGCCAGCTGGCCCGCCGCCTTGGCCTCTCGCTCGACCGTCCGGCGCACATCCACTTTGCCGTCACTGCCCCCGGCCACCGCCGCCTGGTCACTGCCGTCTTCGACGGCGCCGATCCCGCCATCACCCGCGACGCCCTTTTCGCCGTGAAGCCCGCCCTGATCGGCACGTTCGACCCGTCCCTTACCGTCTCTCTGGTCCTCGACCGGGACCAGCCTTTGCAACCCCCACAGACCGAAGGATGACCCGAATGGCTCTTGTCTCCGGCTACCACCACCTGACCATGAGCACGCATGGCGTGCAGGAAGACTACGACTTCTACACCAGGGCGCTTGGCCTCTATTCGGTGAAACGCACGGTTCTTTTCGACGGCGTCCTGCCCGTCTATCACCTCTACTACGGGTCGAGGCACGGTGACGCTTCGACCATCATCACCACCTTCCCGTTCAAGAAGCCCGGTATCTTTGGTCGCCGCGGCACCAACCAGACCCGCACCATCATGCAGGCGATCCCGGTCGGTGCCGCCGACTTCTGGGTCGACCGGCTGAACAAGCACGGCATCCCCGCGACCAAGGGCGAACGCTTCGGCCTGACCCGCGTGATGTTCGCCCACCCCTGCGGCATCCCGCACGAGCTGGTGGAAAACCCCGACGATCCCCGCAAACCCATTGTGAACGAAGCCCAGGGCATCACCGCCCAGGTCGCGATCAAGGGCATCTACGGCGGCGCGGTTGCCGTCATGGATGCGGGCACGATGGAGGAATTCCTGGACATCGGCATGCAGTTCCGCCGCGAGGGCACCGACGCCAATGGCAGCATGTGGATCGTGCCGCAGAACGACGGGCTGCGGTCCGTGATCGAGATCATCACCGACCGCGACAGCCCGCAGGGCACCTGGACGCTGGCGGGCGGCACGGTTCACCACCTTGCCTTCAACACCGGCAACGAGGAGAATCAGATTGCGCTGAAGGCCCGTCTCGAAGGCATGGGCTATACCGATGTTTCGGAACAGAAAGACCGCATGTACTTCAAGTCGATGTACATGCGCTCTCCCGGTGGGGCGATGTTCGAACTCGCCTGGACCGTCCCGGAAGGCTGGGCCAAGGACGAACCCGCCGACGCCATCGGCAAGTCGCTGGTCTTCCCGCCGTGGTTCGCCGACCGCCAGGCCGAGATGGAAGCGGGCCTGGAAGCGGCCAACTTCTGATGCCGGGGGTCGCGGAGATCGTCCCTCTGGGCGTGGCTCCGGCCAAGGCGAAGGTGCTGTGCATCTTCGTCCACGGCCGCGGACAATCGCCCGAAGAGATGGAGGCGGCGGTGATCCGTCGCCTCTGCGCGCCCGACGTCGCCTTTGCGCTCCCCCGGGCCGAGGACAAGAGCTGGTACACCGCCCGCGCCATCGACCCCTTGACCGATGCGACGCGGACCGAACTGTCCGCCTCGCTGCTGGGCCTCGCCTCCGCCATCACCGACCTGCGCGCCAAGGCACCCGGCCTTCCCCTCGTCCTTGCCGGGTTCAGCCAGGGCGCGTGCCTGTCGCTGGAGCACGCCTTCACTGGCCAGGCCACCCCGCAAGCCGTGGCGGCTTTCACCGGCTGCCGCGTCGGCCCGCCCGGCGACGACCGCCCCGCAAACCTGCCTTCCGGCCTTCCCGTCTACCTCTCGGCCGGAAGCGACGACCCGTGGATTCCGATCAAGGCCTTCGCCGAAACCGCCGCGGCACTTGGTCAAGCCGAGGCAAAGCTGCGCTGCGACGTCTTCCCCGGCCGCCCGCACGAAGTCTCCGTCCCCGAGATCGCCCTGCTCGACAGCCTCCTTGCCGACCTCGCCGCTGGTCGCCCCTCCCGGATGGAAGCCCCGCGATGACCCGCCCCTTCACCTTTCCCGGCCTCACCACCCGCGTCGTCTTCGGCCACGGCACACTGGCCCAGGTCCCCGAAGAAGTCGCCCGCCTCGGCCACACCCGCGCCCTCGTCCTTTCCACCCCGCATCAGCAGGCCGAAGCACAGGCCCTTGCCGACAGGCTTGGCGACAGGGCCGCTGGCATCTTTGCCGGTGCGACCATGCACACCCCGGTCGAGGTGACCGAGGCGGCCATTGCCGCCTACCACGCCGCCAGGGCCGATTGCGTCGTCTCCCTCGGCGGCGGCTCGACCACCGGCCTTGGCAAGGCCATCGCCGTCCGCACTGGGGCGGATCAGGTCGTCGTGCCCACCACCTACGCCGGCTCCGAGATGACCGACATCCTCGGCGAAACCGCCGGTGGCGAGAAGACCACCCGCCGCGACCCCGCGATCCGGCCCGAGGTCGTCGTCTACGACGTCGACCTGACCCTGACCCTGCCGGTCGCCCTCACCGTCACGTCGGCGTTGAACGCCATCGCCCACGCGATGGAGGGCTTCTACGCCCCCGACCGCAACCCGGTGACCGAGGCCCTGTCGCGCGAGGCGATGACCGCCTTCCGCGATGCGCTTCCGGTCCTGATCCAGGACCCGAAAGACCCCGATGCCCGCGCCAAGGCACTCTACGCCGCCTGGGGGTGCTCGCTGACCCTTGGCCAGGTGACGATGGCGCTGCACCACAAGCTGGCCCATGTCCTGGGCGGCAGCTTCGGCCTGCCCCATGCCGAGACGCACGCCGTCCTGCTGCCCCACACCACCGCCTACAACGAACCCGCCGTCGGTGACTTGCTGAACCCGATTTCCGACACCTTCGGCCACGGCCGCGCCGGGAAAGGCCTCTGGCACTTCGCCAGATCGGTCAGCGCGCCGATGCGCCTCGCCGACCTTGGCCTGACCGACCGGGACCTCGACCGCGCGACCGACATCGCGACGAAGAACCCCTACGCCAATCCGCGCCCCGTCACCCGCGACGGCATCCGACGGCTGCTGCAACAGGCTTTCGACGGGGACTGCCCCGCCTGAACCCACCACGAAAAGGGAGGAACGACCATGATCACCAGACGCAAGCTTCTGAAATCCGGCGCGGCCACCGGCCTTGCCCTCGCCACGCCCGGCCTCTTCGCCCCCGCGATCGCACAAGGGGCAAAGATCCGCATCGGGTATGTCAGCCCGCAGTCCGGCCCGCTGGCAGGCTTCGCCGAAAGCGATGCCTACAACATCGAGGCCTTCCTCGGCACGCAAGTCGGCCAGAACTTCGAGGTCATCGTCAAGGACAGCCAGTCCGACCCGAACCGCGCCGCCGCCGTCGCCAAGGAACTGATCGTCGATGACGAGATCAACCTGATGATCGTCGCCTCCACGCCCGAGACGACGAACCCCGTCGCCACCACCTGCGAGGCCGAGGGGATGCCCGTCATCTCGACCAAGGCTCCCTGGCAGCCCTGGTTCATCGGCCAGCAAGGCAACCCCGGCGACCCGGTGTCGTGGAAGCCGTTCAACTACGCCTTCCACTATTTCTGGGGCCTCGAAGACGTCATCGCCGTCTTCCTGAACATGTGGAACCAGGTCGAGACCAACAGGCAGGTCGGCGGGCTCTTCCCCAATGACGGCGACGGCAACGCCTGGGGCGACCCGAACGTCGGCGTCGGCCCAGGCTTTGCGGCGCAGGGCTACACCCTGCACGACCCCGGCCGCTACCAGAACCTGAACGACGACTTCACCGCCCAGATCAACGCCTTCAAGGCCGCAAATGCCGAGATCGTCACCGGAGTCGTCATCCCGCCCGACTTCACCACCTTCCGCAACCAGGCGCTGCAGCAGGGCTTCACCCCGAAGATCATCACGGTGGCAAAGGCCATCCTCTTCCCGCAGTCGGTAGAGGCACTGGGCGAGGCCGGCCACAACCTGTCGTCCGAGGTCTGGTGGTCGAACACCCACCCGTTCAAGTCCTCGCTGACCGGCCAGTCCGCCGCCGACCTCGCGGCCGACTTCACCGCGAAGACCAGCCGCCCCTGGACGCAGCCGATCGGCTTTGTCCATTCGCTCTTCGAGGTGGCGTCCAACGTCATGGGCCGCGTCTCGGACGTGACCGATGCCGATGCCGTCGCCGCCGCCATCGCCGCGACGGACATGGATACGATGGTCGGCAAGATCGCCTGGAACGGTGAAGGCGTGCCCGACTTCGCCAAGACCAACGTCACCAAGACGCCCCTCGTCGGCGGCCAGTGGCGGCGGAAAGAGGACGGCACCTTCGACCTTGTCATCGTCGACAACCAGACCGCCCCCGCCATTCCGACCGGCGGCACGATGGAGGCGCTGGCCTGACGCCAGCCCAGTGAACCGCGCACGCCCCGGGCTTGACCCGGGGCCTCACCCAGGAATCCGTCGTGACCGTTCTCGAACTGACCAACGTCTCGAAAAGCTTCGGCGCCCTCCAGGTGACCGACGACGTCAGCTTTTCCGTCCCCAGGGGGCAGGCGCTCGGGATCATCGGCCCGAACGGCGCCGGGAAATCCACGCTCTTCAACCTGATCACCGGCAACATCCTGCCTGACGCCGGAGCCATCACCCTGCTCGGCCGCGACGTGACCCGCAGCCCGGCAATGGACCGCGTCCGCATGGGTGTGGGGCGCAGCTTCCAGATCCCCCAGCCCTTCGAAGGCCTCACCAGCTTCGAAAACCTCCTCGCCGCCGCCGCTTACGGCCAGAACAAGCGCGAGGCCGAGGTCGCGGACCAATGCGTCGCGATCCTCCGCGACACCGAGCTGCTGCCGAAGGCGAACCAGTTGGCCGGAACCCTCTCCCTGCTGGACCGCAAGCGCCTCGAACTCGCCCGCGCGATGGCCACGGGGCCCGAACTCCTCCTCCTCGACGAAATCGCGGGCGGCCTGACCGAAGGCGAATGCCAGGCCCTCGTCGCCACCATCAAGGGCCTCCACGGCAGGGGCGTCACGATCATCTGGATCGAACACGTCCTCCACGCGCTGAATTCCGTCGTCGAACGCCTCCTCGTGCTCGACTTTGGCCGCGTCATCGGCATCGGCGAGCCCGAAACCATAATGGCCTCCAGGGAAGTCCGCGAAATCTATCTGGGGATGGATGTCTGATGTCCCATCTCCTCTCCACCCACGGCCTCACCGCCCAATACGGCCAGTTCAAGGCCCTCTTCGGCGTCGACCTTCACATCGACCCCGGCGAATGTGTCGCGATCATCGGCGCGAACGGCGCGGGCAAGTCCACCTTGATGCGCTCCATCACCGGGGTCCTCAAAAGCGCCCCCGAGATGATCCTGCACAATGGCACCCCCATCGGCGCGCTGCCCGCAGACCAGATCCTGCAACGAGGGCTGGCCATGGTCCCCGAGGGCCGCAGACTCTTCCCCTCGCTCAGCGTCGAGGAAAATCTGCTGATCGGCGGGCAAATCCGCAAGGGCTCCGGCCGCTGGTCGCTGGATGAAATCTACGCCCTCTTCCCGATCCTCAAGGAACGCCGCCATTCCCCCGGCACGGCGCTTTCCGGCGGGCAGCAGCAGATGGTCGCCATCGGCCGTGCGTTGATGTCCAACCCCGAGCTTCTGCTCTGCGACGAGATCAGCCTCGGCCTCGCCCCCGTCGTCATCCGCGACATCTACGCCGCCCTTCCCACAATTCGCGCCACCGGAGCCGCCGTCATCATCGTCGAGCAGGACATCGCCCGCGCCCTCATCGTCGCCGACCGCATCTACTGCATGATGGAGGGCCGCGTGACCCTGACCGCCCCGGCCAAGGACGTCAGCCGCGAGGCGATCCACGCCGCCTATTTCGGGGCCGCCGCATGACCCCCGGACTTTCTCTTCTCCAAATATCCTCGGGGGGTTCGGGGGGCGAAGCGCCCCCGATCTGCCCGAGCCGTTGCGCAGTCTTCGCGCAAAAGGCGAGACAAAAGGCGCGCGCGTCAGCGCTCAATTCAACAGCCGTCGACAAGGACGCAACGCATGATCTGGCTTGACGTCCTGGTCCAGGGCATCCTTCTCGGCGGGCTTTACGCCCTCTTCGCCGCCGGGCTCAGCCTTGTCTTCGGCATCATGCGGCTGGTGAATCTCGCCCACGGCGACCTGATCGTCTTTGCGGCCTTCCTGATCCTTGTCGTCGTCCAGACGTTCGGCTTCAACCCCTTTCTCTCAGCCCTGATCGCCGCCCCCGCGATGTTCGCCTTCGGCTGGGCGCTGCAGCGCTTCGTCCTCAACCGGGTGCTCGGAAAGGACATCCTGCCCCCGCTCCTCGTCACCTTCGGCCTTTCGGTCGCCCTGCAGAACGGGATGCTCGAAGTCTTCTCCGCCGACAGCCAGCGCCTTGCCGCAGGCCCCCTGGAAAGCGCGTCGATCGACCTTGGGCCGGTCACTGTCGGGACCATGCCGCTTCTCACCTTCGCCTCTGCCGTCCTGGTGATCTTCGCCTTGAACCGGATCTTCTACACCACCGCTCTGGGCCGCGCCTTTCGTGCCGTGTCCGATGATCCCACCACCGCCAGCCTGATGGGCATCAACCCCAAATCGGTCTTTGCCATCGCCACCGGCCTTGCCATGGTCATCGTCACCATCGCCGCGCTCTACCTTGGAATGCGGTCGAACTTCGACCCCTCGATCGGCCCCGCGCGCCTGCTCTATGCCTTTCAGGCCGTGATCATCGGCGGCCTCGGATCGCTCTGGGGCACCCTGGCTGGCGGAGCGATCATCGGTGTCGCCCAGACCGTCGGCGCGCAACTGAACCCCGAATGGCAGATCCTTGCAGGGCACATCGCCTTCCTCGTCGTCCTCCTCCTGCGCCCGCGCGGCCTTTTCCCCAGGGCGGTGGACTGATGGGCCACAGGATCACCACCCGCACCCGCGCCAGCAGCATTGCCGGGATCATCGCTGTCGCCCTGATCGCCGTCGGCCTGATCCTGCCCGCCTTCGCCTCGCGCAGCCTGATCCAGGACCTGTTCTTCATCCTGACGATGCTCACTCTCGCCCAGCTCTGGAACCTCATCGCGGGCTTCGGCGGCATGGTCAGCGTGGGCCAGCAGGCTTTTGTCGGGATCGGAGCCTACGCGATGTTCGCGGGCGTCATCCTCTGGGGTTGGGACCCGGTCCCCGCCATCCTGCTCGGGGGGGTCGCCGCCTTCCTCCTGGCCATCCCGATGGCCTTCTTCGCCTTCCGCCTGGCCGGGGCCTATTTCGCCATCGGCACCTGGGTCATCGCCGAAGTCACCCGCCTTGTGGTCGCCCAGTGGAAGACCCTCGGCGGCGGCACCGGGACCAGCCTGCCCCGCGAAGCCACCGCCGACATCATCGGGGTCGAGACCATCGCCCGCCTCTTCGGCCTGCGCGATGCCGCCGCCCGCGATGTCCTCGCTTACTGGCTCGCCCTCGCCCTCGCCGTAGCCACCCTGGCCACGATCTACGCGCTTTTGAGGTCGCGCACCGGCCTGGCACTGGCCGCCGTCCGCGACAACGACAACGCCGCGAGGTCGGTCGGCGTCGATGCAGCGCGCGTCAAATGGCTGGTCTTCCTCGCGGCCGCCACCATGACCGGCCTCGTCGGCGCCCTCATCTACGTCCAGACCGCCCGCATCAGCCCCGACGCGGCCTTCTCTGTCACCAACTGGACCGCCTACGTGATCTTCATCGCCGTCATCGGCGGCATCGGGCGGCTCGAAGGCCCGATCCTCGGCGTCCTCGTCTTCTGGGGTCTTCAGACTGCCTTCGCCGACTACGGCAGCTGGTATCTCCTGGCCCTCGGCCTCCTTGCCATCGCCACCATGCTTTTCGCACCCCGCGGCCTCTGGGGCCTGATCCACGACCGCACCGGCATCGCCCTTTTCCCCGTCCAACGCCGCCTTATAGGAGCCAAAGATGGCTGACATCACCACCGACGTTCTCATCATCGGCACCGGCCCCGCCGGGTCCGCCACCGCCGCACTCCTGGCCTCCTCCGGCGTCGAGACTCTGGTGGTGAACCGCTACCGCTGGCTCGCCAACACGCCCCGCGCCCACATCACCAACCAGCGCACGATGGAGGTCCTCCGCGATCTCGGCCCCGAGGTCGAAGCCGAGGCGATGCTGCACGCAGCCCCGCAACACCTGATGGGCAACAACGTCTTCTGCGTGTCGCTGGCTGGCGAGGAGCTGGGCCGGATGCAATCCTGGGGCACCAGCCCCGAGTCCAAGGCCCGCCACCTGCGCGCAAGCCCCTGCGAGATGAACGACCTGCCCCAGACCTTCATGGAGCCGATCCTGTTCAAGACCGCCTGCTCGCGTGGCGCGCAGCCAAGGATGAGCACGGAATACCTGTCCCACGTCCAGGATGCCGAGGGCGTGACCACCACCTGCCGCGACCGCCTGACCGGCCGCGACCTGACGATCCGCTCGAAATACCTTGTCGGAGCCGATGGCGGGAACTCTCTTGTGGCCGAACACGCGGGGCTTCCGTTCGAAGGCAAGATGGGTGTCGGCGGGTCGATGAACATCCTCTTCCGCGCCGACCTGTCGCGTTACGTCGCGCACCGGCCAAGCGTTCTCTACTGGGTCATGCAGCCCGGCGCCGACGTCGGCGGCATCGGCATGGGCCTTGTCCGCATGGTCCGCCCCTGGAACGAATGGCTGATCGTCTGGGGCTATGACATCAACCAGCCCGCCCCCGTGGTGGACGCGGCGATGGCAACGCAAGTCGCGCGCCAGCTGGTCGGTGTCCCGGACCTTGAGATCGACCTCATTTCGGCCAACACCTGGACGGTGAACAACTGCTTCGCCACCCGGATGCAGAAGGACCGCGTGTTCATCATGGGCGACGCGGCGCACCGGCACCCGCCCTCGAACGGGCTTGGCTCCAACACCTCGATCCAGGACGGCTTCAACCTGGCCTGGAAACTCGCCGCAGTCGTGAAGGGCCAGGCCACGCCCAGACTTCTCGACAGCTATTCCACCGAACGCGCGCCGATCGCCCGCCAGATCGTCACCCGCGCCAACCAGTCCATTGCCGAATTCGGACCGATCTTCGAAGCCCTCGGCATGGACGGCGGGGTCGATCACGACCGGATCGAGGCCTCCATGGCCGCGCGATGCGACGCCACCCCCGCGGGCGAAGCGCAGCGTGAGGCGTTGCGAAAGGCCATCGACTTCAAGTGCTATGAATTCGACTGCCACGGGGTCGAGATGAACCAGCGCTACGCCTCGGGGGCCGTGGTCAGCGACGGCACGACCGCTCCCGTGGGTGAGAACATGGAGCTTTACTACCACCCCACCACGACCCCCGGCGCGCGTCTGCCCCATGCCTGGGTCTATGACCGTCACGGCGGCAAACACTCCACCCTCGACCTCTGCGGCAAGGGCAAGTTCACCCTGATCACCGGGATCGGCGGCGAAGCCTGGGTCAAGGCCGCCGAAGTCGCCGCCAGGTCCCTGAGCCTGCCACTTCGCAGCGTGACCATCGGCCCGCGCGCCGACTACGAAGACCACGTCGGCGACTGGCACAAGGTCCGCGACATCCGCGACGGCGGCTGCCTGCTTGTCCGACCCGACCAGCACGTCGCCTGGCGCAGCCGAACCGCCTCCGCCACGGCCGAGGCCGACCTTCTCCGCACCCTCCGCGCAATCCTGGGGCACTGACATGACCACCGAACAAGGGTTCTTCACCGAGGCCACCTCTGCCGAGGTCGTCATCTCCCGCAACGCCAAGGCCCGGAACCAGCGCCTCGCCGAGGTCATGGCCATCCTCACCCGCCACCTCCACGCTGCCGTGAAGGAGATCGAGCCGACCGAGGCCGAATGGTTCGAAGCGATCAAGTTCCTCACCGCCACCGGGCACATGTGCACCGACTGGCGGCAGGAGTTCATCTTGCTGTCCGACGTCACCGGCGTCTCGATGCTGGTGGACGCGATCAACAACCGCAAACCGTCCGGTGCGTCCGAGTCCACCGTCCTCGGCCCGTTCCACGTCGCCGACGCGCCGGAATTGCCGATGGGCAGCGACATCTGTCTGGACCGGAAGGGCGAGCCGATGCTGGTCCGCGGGACCATCCGCTCAACCGATGGCACGCCCCTTGCCAATGCCAGGATCGACGTCTGGCAGGCCAATGACGTAGGCTTCTACGACGTCCAGCAAAAGGGCATCCAGCCCGATTTCAACCTGCGCGGCGTGTTTCGCACCGGGCCGGACGGCAGCTACTGGTTCAAGGGTGTCAAGCCCAGGTTCTACCCGATCCCCGACGACGGTCCGGTTGGCCAACTGCTGAAAGCCCTCGGTCGCCATCCCTTCCGGCCCGCCCACCTGCACTACATCATCGAGGCCCCTGCCCACGCCCGCCTTGTGACCCATATCTTCGACCCGGACGATCCCTACATCCGCTCCGACGCCGTCTTCGGCGTGAAGGAAAGCCTGCTGGCCACCTTCCGCAAGATCACCGATCCGGCAGAGATCGCCAAGGCAGGATTCGACAAGCCGTTCTTCCTCGTGGACCACGACTTCATCCTTGCGCCGGCGTGAAACCCGGCTTCATCTGCATCGCCACCACCGGCTCGTTGCCGAAAGGGGCCGACATGCTTGCACCGGGCACAAGGACGACGGGCGTCTCGGCAAGCCTGCCCGCGCCACTGGTCGAAGCGCCCGGCGGCAGGGTCCTCGGCCGCGGCCTGGCGCTTGCAGCCCAACCCCATTCCGGGTGAACAACCTCTCGGGACTTCACAGCTCAGCTGTAAAGCTTCTGGGCCTCCGCATAGGTCAGGACCGCCTTGCCCGGCTGCAAGTCCTTGGGCCGCTTGGCCTCCTTTCCGGACTTCCGGCGGTCCTGGATCGCCAGGCCGATCAGCCCGGCGGCAAGTGCGGTCGAGGCTGAGGTGCCGGAGAACTGGCAGTAAAGCGAGCCGATGTCGAAATGCGGACCCTTTCCGCTGGGACGGTAGCGGAAGGGCGAGGGGTTGTAGCCATAAGGCCCGGGTGCATCCAGCGCGATCAGCCCTTCCGCGGGGCGATCCACGATATGCCCTTCCATCGTCGGATCCTCGGCAGGCTGGACGATCATCGGATCGACCGCCTTCCACGGGTCGCGGATGACGCCCTTGCTGGAATAGGCTTCCGACCAGCTGCTCAGAGTGCGCAGGACGCGATCATTCGTCTTCGGATCCGGCGCATAGGCCAGCACGTTCCCGGCTGTGTCGCAGGCGGTGACCGCGATGGGGCCATCCGGTTCGACCGACAGGCAGGCCGGATAGGCAAGGTCGATGTCGCCGGAATTTCCCGCCGCACACAGCACCACGCTGTCCCTGCACAGCGCGAGCAGCGCCTTGTCGACCTTGGCCCAGCGCGACTTGCGGTGCCGGTGATCCTCCCAGGCCGCCGCGATGACCACGATGTCGGGCCGGATCAGCCGGGCATATTGCAGGGCCGCCAGCACCATGTCGGGATCGGGCGACGCAGAGGTGGTGATCGGGATGATGGTGCAGAACGGATTGACCCCGGCATAGGGCAGCGGCAGCGCGTGATTGTCCGAGGGTTCTTCCGGCTCGCCCAGGAATGTCGGCTTGCGGAGATCAACGGTTGCGGGCCTGGCGCCGATCAGGCCGACAATCGCCGTGCCGTGCGCCCCGAAAGACCGGGGCCTGCAATAGGGGCGGTCGTCGTGCTTCGCGGTTTCCTTCTCGATTGTCCGCTTTGCGTCCTCGACGCCTTCCCCGGTCCATTCACTCAGGTCTGCGACAAGCCTTTCGCGAGCCGCCCGGATCGGCCCGTCGTCGGTCGGCACGACGAAGACGCCCTCTTCATGGATCGAGAAATCCCGCATCAGCGCCAGGTCGATCGCGCCCTCCAGGTTGGGGTGGTCATGGGCGACCGGCGTGTCGATCACGGCCACCCGCACGCCGAGGTCAGGTTGGTGGCTGGCCCAGGCGCCGCCAAAGTTCGTCAGGTCATCGACCACGCCCAGCGCCTTCAGATGCCACAGCGCGTGAAAGGCGGGACGCAGGCCCTTGCCCAGCGGATGTTTGTCGGCCCCCGTCGTGAAGGTTTCGATGCCGGTAAGTTCGGGCGGCAGTTCGGGCGGCAGTTCGGTCGGCAGTTCGGTCATCGCCTTCTCCCTCCTCAATACCATTCCGCGCGGACGGCGGCCAACTGGTCGTCCAGCACCGCCTCGATCACGGGTATCGCCATCCGGGCAAGCTTGCGGCCTGCGATGGTGTCGCTTTGGACGTGAAGCCCGGCCCATTCGCGGTTCTCGGCCACCTCTTCGGCGGCGCGGAACAGGGCCGGGATGCCGGGATGCTCGGGCACGGTGCGGGCGAAGATCTCGGCGATCAGCCAGGATTGCAGCGCGTGGTTCGACGGATAGGACGAATGCCCCGGCACCGGCAGGAAGGGCCTGAGGTCCGGCTCCAGCACCGGAGGTCGGACGGCCATGAACCGTGCCTTGTAGTGCTGCCCGATGGCCCCTCCCAGCGAGACGATCAACTGAAACAGCATCGCAGTGGCGCCATAGGGCGCGCTGACGTCCGCGCCAAGCGGCTGCATGTAGGCGGTCAGGTCATTGCCCGCCTCCAGCACGATGCGGCGGCGGCGGTCGGCGCAGTCGGGGGCCAGCAGCCTTTCCTGCAGGACAAGAAGCCGCTTCGTCTCGCCCAGCCGGTCGCCATCGGGCGGCGGGGGCGGCAACGGCAAGCGGTCCCAGCGAAACGCGTCCCGGCAGCGATGCAGCAGGGCGTGGTGCTTCCAGGGCAGATCGATCTCGGGCCAGGAATATTCGGTCGAACCGATGCCCTGCATTTCGCGCGCGCCCATCGTGCCTTTCTTGTGCAGGCCTTTGTGCAAGCCCTTGTGCAGCCCCTTGTGCAGGCCCTTGTGCAGCCCCTTGTGCAGGGCGCCCGAGACGCTAAGCGCCAGGGCCGATCTGCTTGACAGGAACTTTTCGATCATGGCGGCGGCCAGCAGAAGCTGCGCGCGAAGCGGGTCGTCCAGGGCCAGATCCGTGCGATCCCTCAACAGCAGAAAAGTCTTGAACGCGGCCTCGAGCCTCCGTTTTGCTTCCCCGCGGTCCTCGACCCTGATGATCGCATTGTCGATCACCAGCGCCGATCCCGACAGCAGCTCTTGGATTTCATCAGCCTGCATTTCCCCGATCTCCCCCTACCCGTTTCAAAGCAGCTCGACCCGACGAAGGCTTTGCACCGCTGACTTGGCCAGGTGCACCGGCATCCGCTTGACAAAGGCGTCGGCCCAAAGCGACAGGTCATATCCCGGGCGCAGCACGCGGATCCGCGCCAGCATCCGCGCCGCGTCCTCGGAGCGGTCGGACAAGGCAAGACCGATCATCGAATAGCGCAATGCCGCCAGGTAGCGCGGTTTGCGGAACATCGACTGGTTGGCGAAATACAGCGACTGGCGCAGATCCCCCCGCATCAGGTGGATCATCGCGCCGGTGACGTCGTAAGTATAGCGCCACGGGCTGTTCTGCCCGACCAGGTTCAACCTGCGCCAGGCCGCCTCGGCCCCGTCAAGATCGCCCCGGACCAGATGGATCACCGCCAGATGGTCAAGGTTCAGCGCAAAATTCGGCGCAAGGCGGCCGGCATTCTCGATCAGGTGGAAGGCAAGGTCATTCTCGGCCCGCAGCATGTGCAGCGCATAGCCCAGCAGGCTTTGACAGACCGGCAGCATCGGATCGGCATTGGAAAGGTCGGCCAGAATGCTCAGCAGCCGCTCGGTGTCGATTTCGGTCGAGGCGCCCAGTTGCTCGTTCACCCGGAAGACCTGGGCAAACAGCTGAAGGCACTCCAGCACCGGATGCCCGCCGTCCGCCACCATGCGCCGAAGCTGGGCTTCGGCGCGGTCAAGCTCGTCGGGGTCGAGTGAAAAGAACGCGGCCAGCGCGGTGAACGGGAACAGATCAGGCGCCCCGGCAGGCGGCGGATGCAGGCGCATGCAGTCGACGATGCTTTCGCCCAGACGCCAGGCGGTTGCCTCCTGGTCCAGGTCCTGTTCCGCAATGGGCTGCGACAGCCACAGCAGCTTGCGGCTGTGCGCCTCCAGCAGCCGAAAGCGCAACCGGACCCCGGTGCCGACCTGCTGCATCTGGGACTGCAACAGATGCGTCGGCCCCTGCGCGGTGGTGACGGGCAAGGGCACCGAGCGGGCGCAGGGATCGCGGAAGTCGTGCACGTCCAGCAGGGTGAAGACCTTCAGGAACTGCGTGATCTGGTCGATGGTCGCCGCGACCCGACCCAGCGCCGCACCGTCTGGGGGGCCTGCGCAGACCGTGGGCAAAAGGCCAAGCGCCAGCCGCAGCGGCCGGTCGGAGCGTGGCGCGGCGATGACTCTGGTGTAAGCCGCGACGGCTGAGGAGACGGGCGCCCCATTGCGCGGGGGCGCGCGCGGAGAGACCGGTGGGGCCGCTCTGTCGCCGCCATCGCTCAGGCTGCGGGATTGCCGCAGGCTGCGCAGCCAGTCCTCGAAGCCGTCGCAATCGGCCAAAGCCAGGTCCAGCCCTTCCAGCAGGTCCGGCCCCTCCGGCCCGCTGTTCGCGCCGGTGTCGGCCGCAATGACGCCGGGCCTTAACGACACCATCTGGCGGTCGGCCTGCACCACGTGCGGCCCCAGGGGCATCAGGTCCTGGCGCAGCTGATAAAGTGCCGTGCGAAGATTGGCGGCCGCATGGGCCGAATCCGCCGAGCCCCAGAACATGCCTTGCAGGCTTTTGCGTGCCTTCATCTGCCGTGGCGCCAGGATCAGCACCGCCAGCAGCGCCTGGCGCAACGGACTTGTCGGAGTAATGTCCCGCGCATCGTCAGTCCTGACGCGGAATGGTCCTGCAAGGATCGCCGTGGCCTTTGGCAACTCTGCTCCCTTGTCTGCGGCAACTGATGACTGGACAGCCTCCTGTTCACGGGAAAGTGTGAACACTTGTCCGCTTTCGGGCAAGCTTTTCCTGAGTGCGCGCCCACGCAGGGGATTCGGGGCAAGACCCGGCATCGGCAGGGTCCCGGCGGCAGGTGCGGGTTTGGCAGCGTCCAGCATGGCTAGAACCGCTTGACCAGATTGAGACCCACATCGGTCGTCCAGCTGTCATGCAGCGGAATGTTGCTGTCCTGGCGAGTGCGGGTGACAGTCAGTTCGGGCACCAGTCCCTGCCAATCCAGCTTGTCATGCCGCAAGGTGAGTTTCAGGCTGGACACCTTGTCCTTGCGCGCCACGTCAAAGCCGGGATAGAGCCCGTCATAACGGTCAAGGCTGGTTGCCACGGCAATGCCAAGTCCGACCGGGCCACGGCGCAGATGCACGCCAAGCTCGATCCCCAGTTCAAGATGCGACAGGTGATCCGCCACCGCCGTTTCCCGTTCGACCGGAAGCTGCAGATGGAACGTGGTGTCGCGGTTTGCCGCCCAGCGCAGACCGATCTGGGCCCGCGTCAGGGTGCCGTCGCGAAAGGCGGTCTGCGGAAAGCGCTGCCGAAGCACTTCGGCCGAAAGGCTCAGCCGGGTCGTCTTGCCGGTCGGGACCGCGGTTTCGAACCCCAGCCCCGCCTGCCTGCGCACCTGCTCGCCGCCCTGGAACAGGATCGCGGTTCTGGGACCAAAGGACAGCCCGCCCCAGCTTGCCTTGTGTGCAAAGGCCAGACGCGCCCCGACTTCGGTCTCGTCCGCCTTGGCGTCGGTGTCATAGACCCGTCGGTCGGCCGAGCCGGACAGCGTAAGCTGCCAGTCCGGGCTCAGTTCCCAGCTTTGCCACGCGACCACACCCAGGCTCAGGCCCGTGCCCCCCGCCTGGCGCGAGCCCGGGTCCAGCCGGAAGGGCAGGCCTCCGATCAGGATGGTGTCGGTCTTCGGCCCGCCCGTCAGGTTGCTGGAGGGCAGCAGGGCGAACCGCAACTGCACGCCCGATTTGTCCTGCTGGTCCCGCGCGCCCGCCTTGCGCGCCAACCTTGCCCGCAGCCGGGCATCCTTGGTGGTCTCGGCCAGCCGCCGCGCCTCGTGCCGGGCCCTGGGATCGCCCAGCTTGTCCAGCACGATGACCAGTTGGATCCGCGACGGCTCGAAGCCGGGATGCCTGGCCAGGATCGCGCGGAAGATCGTCTCTGCCGCCCGCAGGTCGCCCCGGCGCATCGCAAGCAGGCCTTCCAGATGCGCGCGGTGGATGGCCGCGTCGGGCTTGCCGGCGACCTCGGCCTCCAGCGCCGCCCGGGCCGCGGTGGCGTCCCCGCGCTGCAAGGCCATCTCAAGTGTCTCCGCCTGGACCAAGTCAGCCCGGGCCAGACCCGCGACCAGCAGTGCGACCACGCCGGCAGTCCGGACCAGTCGGTTCAATCGACGCAGAAGTTTCATGACAGCCCCCAAGATTTGCGCAGGTGGTGCGGGAGTGACTTGGGGACACACCCGCACCGGGCCACCGCAACGTTCAGACCGGCAAGGCCAGAGCGGTGGCCGTTCCTTGCCTTTCCCCAAGATTTTCCAGGTTCAGGGCTAGTCCCGCCACGCCCGCCAATGGCCGAAGCCAAGATAGGCCTGGCCATCCTCGGCCCCGGTGCCGGTGACGTTGATGCCGCCCCCGACTTCCTCGCCGGTCGGTCCGAAGAAGGTGCCCGAGTAGCTCGAACCCGCGTCGATGGTGCCGACTGCCGCGTTGAAGCCCGCATCCGCCGTGATCGCGCCGGTAAAGCCGTTGCCGGTGATCGCCGCCTCTTCCATCGTCAGCGCGCCGTCGAACGGAACCCAGGTGCGGGTCGGGTCCTCAAGCCGGGGCGCGCGGCCCGCCATGTTCGTCACCTCGCCCGAAACGGTACCGGCACCGAAGTTGGCAACCATCGTCACGTCGCCCTGCGCTTCCGCGACATCGGCGGCATAGTCGTCGAACCCCGTCGTCGGCGCGACCCGGATGCGGGCGTAACCGTCGTAGGTCGCCGTGGGCAGGGCTTGAAGGTCCGTATCGTCAGTTTCGGTCCCCACGACCAGGAAGCCGCTGAGACCGGTCCCGTCATCGTTGTCGTAGTGATACTCGAACGCCAGGCTGTAGCGGCCCGCCGCCGGGTCCAGTGCTTCCAGGATGCCGTCGCCATCCCAGGACCAGATCCCCGCTGTGCCGTCGGGCAGCCGGAAGCCGTAGCCGTCCTCGCTCAGGTCCGAGGCGATGAAACGGATCGTTGGGTGCTCGCCGATTTTCAGGTCCAGCCCGCCCTCGTCATTCAGACTGACGCTGGCGGTGGAGGCCTCCGACAGCTCCGCCGTCG
>PNNE01000396.1 GCA_013824055.1 Rhodobacter sp.
AGGTTCAGCCCCGGCGCCCAGCCGATCCCATCAGCCCCGCGATCGTGACGATCACCCGGGCGTTCACGCCGCGAGGCCCTTGGACCCCATGTCGAGGAACTTCTGCCGCCGGTCCTTGACCAGGCCTCGGGCTTCTTGCCGTCAGGTCGCCCAGCATCGCCTCGATCGCCTTGCCGACGGCGTCAACGGCCTCTTTCGGCGACCTTTGCGCGCCGCCCAGGGGTTCCTTCACGATGCGGTCGATGATCCCAAGCTTCTGCAGGTCCTGCGCGGTCAGACGCAGCGCCTCGGCCGCCTCGCGCATCTTTTCGGCGTCCTTCCACAGGATCGAGGCGCAACCTTCCGGGCTGATGACCGAATAGACCGAATGCTCCAGCATCGCGACCCGGTTTGCCGTCGCAAAGGCCACCGCCCCGCCCGAGCCGCCCTCGCCGATCACCACCGAGATCAGCGGCACCCCGATGGACAGGCACTTTTCGGTGGACCGCGCGATGGCTTCGGCCTGGCCCCGCTCTTCCGCGCCCTTGCCGGGATAGGCGCCGGCGGTGTCGATCAGCGTGATCACCGGGATCCGGAAGCGGTCCGCGAGGTCCATCAGACGGATCGCCTTGCGGTAGCCCTCGGGCCGCGCCATGCCGAAGTTGCGCTGGATGCGGGACTTGGTGTCGTTGCCCTTTTCGTGCCCGATGACCATCACCGGCTGATCGTTGAAGCGGGCAAGGCCCCCGATCACCGCATGGTCGTCGGCAAAGGCCCTGTCGCCCGCCAGACTGGTGAACTCGGTGAACAGCTGTTCGATGTAGTCCAGGCAATGCGGCCGGTCGGGGTGCCGCGCGACCTGACACTTCTGCCAGGCGGTCAGGTTCTTGTAGAGATCGCGCAGCGCCGCATCGGCCTTCCGGTCCAGGGCTTCGGCCTCTTTGGAGACGTCCATGCCGGGGCTGGTCTTGGCCATCGCGCGAAGCTCTTCCGCCTTGCCTTCGATGTCGGCGAGGGGTTTTTCGAAGTCGAGATACTGCATGGCGCTTCCTTTTCGGGACCGCCCCTATATGCCCGCGGGGAAGGACTGATGCAACTCGGCAAGCGGGCGGTCGGCAGCGGGCTGGAGCCTGTCCGACAAAAGTGGACTCCGGTTTTGTCGAAAGACAGGCGACCACCAGGTCCATTTAGCCTGTCCGACGCTTCTGTCTGCGTCGGACAGGCTCTAGCGGCTTGCCTCCTGCTCCAGCCGCTGGCGCGCGATGGATTCGTGCTTTTCGGCGCGCATCTGGTCGTGGAAGGCCTGCTCGACAAAGGTCAAGTGCGCCGCCACGGCTGCGCGCGCCGCAGCGGGATCGCGGGCCTGGATCGCCGCGTTGATCGCCCGGTGCTGGTCCAGCAGCTGGTCGCGGGTGATCCGGTTCTTGAACATCATCTGCCGATTGTAGAACACGCCCTGCCGCAAGAGATCGAACATCGACCGCAGCATGTGCAGCATGATGACGTTGTGGCTGGCCTCGATGATCGCCATGTGAAACTCGGCGTCCAGCTGCGCCTCGTCCGCGGGGTCGCGCTTCTGGTGCGCGGCTTCCATCTTGCGGCAGATCGTGTCGATCAGCTTCAGGTCGGTCTCGGACCCGAAGACGGCCGCACGCTCGGCCGCCAACCCCTCCATGTCGCGGCGGAAACTGATGTAGTCGAAGACCGCCTCGTCGTGGGTCGAGAAAAGCTGCGTCAGGGCGGGAGAGAACGCCGACCCCAGCATCTCGGCCACAAAGATGCCCGACCCCGCCCGGCTGACCAGCAGCCCGCGCGCGGCGAGGTCCGCGATGGCATCGCGCAGCGACGGGCGCGAGACGCCCAGCTTGTCGGCCAGGTCACGTTCGGACGGCAGGCGCTCCCCCGGGCGCAGGATGCCACGCAGGATCAGTTGCTCGATCTGGCGCACAACGGAGCTGGACAGCTTTTCGGGCGTGACTTTCAGGAATGGCATGGCGGACCCTGGCTATTGGTCCGGAAATATGACCGATTTCGCCCGGATCACAATGAAAAAGGGGGCCAGCCGAAGCTGACCCCCCGTGTCATGAGCCAGTCGCGATCAGCGGGTCGGGCGGATGATGATCTCGACCCGGCGGTTCTGGGCGCGGCCTTCCGGCGTCAGGTTCGACGCAACGGGCTGGTCCTCGCCCCGGCCAAAGGCCGCAAGCCGGCCACCCGGCACGCCGCTTTCGCGCAGCACGCTGGCGACTGCGACCGCGCGGCGCTGCGACAGGTCCTGATTGTAGGCTGCGGCCCCGGTGTTGTCGGTGTGGCCGATCACCTCGATCCGGCTGTTGGGATAGCGCAGCAGGCTGGCGGCGACGGTGTTCAGGTCGCGGCGCAGGTCGGGACGGACCGCGGCGCTGTCGACTGCGAACAGCAGGTCCTGCGGCATGTTCACGATCAGGTACTCGCCGGTGTTGGTGACCGAGATGTTCGAGCTCAGCGAGCCGCGCAGTTCGGCTGCCTGACGATCAAGGTCGGCCCCGATCAGCGCGCCGGTTCCCGCGCCCAGCGCGCCACCGAGGATCGCGCCTTTCAACTCGTCGCCGTCACCGGCCACGGCCACGCCGGCCACGGCACCGGTCAGACCGCCGATGATCGCGCCCTGGCGCTGCCGCGCGTTCGGATCGTCGGGAAAGGCATTGGGATCGACGCAAGCCGTCAGGGCCAGGGTGCCGGCCACAGCCAGGATCAGGGGGGTCTTCATCATCATGTTTGCTCTCGCCTCGAAAGTTCGCCCATTGGTGGGCCTGTGCTCAGACCCGTGCCACAATACACCAACGGCGTCGAGAGGCTGCTGGTTCCCACAGGCTTCGGCAGGGTTCCGCGCATCACAGATCTGTGCGCGCCGCCTCCCAGGCCAGCATCGCGCGCTTGCGGGGCAGTCCCCAGTGATAGCCGCCCAGCCCCCCGTCGCGACGCAGCGCCCGGTGGCAGGGGATCAGAAAGCTGATCGGGTTGCGTCCGACCGCCGTCCCCACCGCCCGGTGCGCCTGAGGATGACCGATGGCCCCGGCGATGTCGGCATAGGTGGTGACATGGCCGGTGGGGATGGCCAGCAACGCCTCCCAGACCTTGATCTGGAAGGGCGCGCCGATCAGGTGAAGGCTGGTCGCTGCGCCTTGAAACGCGGCATCGGCCAAGGGCTGGATCGCCGCTGGGTCTTGGACAAAGGTCGCCTTGGGCCAGCGGGCGGTCATGTCCTGCATCGCGGCCTCTGCCCCGATCTCGTCGGCAAATCCCATGCCGCAGATGCCCCGATCGGTCGCCATGACCAGTGCCGGGCCGAAGGGGCTGTCGAACCAGCCCCAGCGGATGTCCAGCCCGTCCCCGCCCCTGGCATAGTCGCCGGGCGACATCGCCTCCCAGGTCAGGAACAGGTCGTGCAATCGCCCGGTGCCAGACAGCCCCGTCGCCAGCGCCGTCCCCAGCATGGTGTGCCGTTCCGCCAGCAGCCTGCGCGCATGGCCAAGGGTCAGGTATTGCTGGTAACGCTTCGGGCTGACGCCGACCCATTGGCTGAAGACGCGCTGGAAATGCGCCGGGCTCATGGTCATCCGCGCCGCCAGGTCCTCCAGCGTCAGGGCCGGGCCTGTCGCGTCGATGACCTCCAGCGCGCGGGCGATCACCTGGTAGTGGTAGGCGGGAGACTGGTCGGTCATCTTGGCGTCCTCTGGCGGCTCGTCGTGCGCCTTCGTCACTCCTCGCGGGGGGCGCGCGCGCGCCAGCGAGGAGTGACGAAGTCATCGACGAGCGTTTCCCGAGATGTAGACGCACCGCCGCCCTGGCGCGACCCGTTTCCTGCGGCTTGTTCCGCAGGGCATTTCATGCTGCATAGGCGCGATGACGCCGCAGCTTCCCTATTCCGCCCTGAAACAGGTCTTCGCGCGCTTTGCCGAGATCGAGCCCGCGCCGAAGGGCGAGCTTGAGCACGTCAACGCCTTCACCCTGCTTGTCGCCGTGGCGTTGTCGGCTCAGGCGACGGATGTGGGCGTGAACAAGGCGACCCGGACGCTGTTCCAGATCGCCGACACGCCGCAGAAGATGCTGGATCTGGGCGAAGACGCGCTGATCGAGCAGATCAAGACCATCGGCCTTTACCGCACCAAGGCCAAGAACGTCATCAGGCTTTCGCGCCTTTTGATCGACGATTTCGGCGGCGAGGTGCCGTCCTCCCGCGCCGCGCTGGTCACTCTGCCGGGCGTCGGGCGCAAGACGGCGAATGTGGTGCTGTCGATGTGGTTCCACCACCCGGCCCAGGCCGTCGACACCCACATCTTCCGGGTCGGCAACCGCACCGGCATCTGCCCCGGCAAGGATGAAACCGCCGTCGAGCGCGCGATCGAGGACAACGTGCCGGTCGAATACCAGCACCACGCGCATCACTGGCTTATCCTGCATGGCCGGTATATCTGCGTCGCGCGCAAACCAAAATGCGGCATCTGCCCGATCCGGGACTGGTGCCTTTTCCCGGAGAAGACCGCATGAAGTCCTACCAGGTCGTCGGCATCGGCAATGCCATCGTCGATGTGTTTTCCTCGGCCGACGACAGCTTTCTGGACCTGATGGGCATCCAGAAGGGCATCATGCAGCTGGTCGAACGCGAGCGGGGCGAGTTGCTTTACGGTGCCATGACCAACCGGCAGCAGGCGCCGGGCGGGTCGGTGGCAAACACGCTGGCGGGGCTGGGCAACCTTGGCCTTACGACCGCCTTCATCGGCCGCGTCCATGACGATGCCCTGGGGCGGTTCTATGCGCAGACGATGGCCGGGGAGGGCACCGATTTCGTCAATCCGCCCGTTTCGGGCGGCGAGCTTCCGACATCGCGGTCGATGATCTTCGTCTCGCCGGACGGCGAGCGGTCGATGAACACCTACCTCGGGATCTCGTCCGAGCTTGGGCCCGATGACGTGTCCGACCGTGTGGCGGGCAGCGCCGAGATCCTGTTCCTGGAGGGCTACCTCTACGACAAGCCCAAGGGCAAGCAGGCCTTCGAGCGCGCCGTGGACCTGTGCCACAAGGCCGGCGGCAAGGCCGGCGTCGCGCTTTCCGACCCGTTCTGTGTCGACCGCCACCGCGACGACTTCCGCCGCCTGGTCAAGTCGCTGGACTATGTGATCGGCAACGAACACGAATGGGCCTCGCTGTATCAGGCCGACCTCTCTACCGCGCTGGAGCAGGCAGCAGCGGATTCGGGGCTTGTCGTCTGCACAAGGTCGGGCCACGACGTCATCGTCGTCCGTGGTGATGAGCAAGCCATCGTCCCCGTCCATCGCGTCGTCCCGGTGGATGCCACCGGGGCGGGCGACCAGTTCGCCGCCGGGTTCCTGTATGGTCTGGCCACCGGCCAGTCGCTTGCCATCTCGGGCCGCATGGGCTGCGTCGCGGCGGCCGAGGTGATCAGCCACTTCGGCGCACGGCCCGAGACCGACCTCAAGGCGCTGTTCCGCAAGGAAGGCCTGCTCTAGATGCCCGATCTGGGCGCCAGATCCGGGCGCCCGATCTAGACAACCGCAAGCCGCGGCGTCCCGGCGACGACTGCGCCGATCACCGCTGCCTGGTGCCCCGCCTCGCGCAGCCGGGCCACCAGCGCCCCGGCCTGCCCCGCGGGAACCGAGGCCAAGAGCCCGCCGCAGGTCTGCGGGTCGGTCAGCAGGGCCACCCGCACATCCTGCGGGACTTCCATCCGCCAACTTGCCGCCGCCAGGTTCGCCGGTTGCAGCGACGAGCCGACACCCGCCCCCGCCAGTTCCACGGCCCCCGGCAGCATCGGCACATCATCCAGTTGCACCCGCGCCGCCACGCCCGAGGCCTCCAGCATCTCCAGCAGATGCCCGGCCAGACCAAAGCCCGTCACATCGGTCATCGCCCGCGCCTGGGGCCCCAGGATCGCCGAGGCCGTCGCCTGCGCCACCGACATCTGCGCGATGCACGTGGCCCAGACCTCGCCCAGCAGCACCCCCGGCACCCGCGCCAGAGCCATCTCGGCCGCCAGGATCGTTCCCGAGCCCAAGGGCTTTGTCAGCACCAAGGCATCCCCGACCTGCGCGCCGCCCTTGCCGATCGGCCGGTCGGCAAGCCCGGTCACCGTGAAGCCGATGGTCAGTTCCGCACCTTCGGTCGAATGTCCGCCGACGACATCGGCCCCGGCCGCGCGGAAGACCGCCCCGGCCCCGTCCATCACCTCGGCCAGCATCCGGGCCTGCAACTCTGGTCCCAGCGGGGGCAGCGTGACCTGCGCCAGTGCGACCTGAGCTTCCGCCCCCATCGCCCAGACATCGCCCAGCGCATGGATCGCCGCCAGCCGCGCCATCAGCCGGGGGTCGTTGCAAAAGGCCCGCAGGTGGTCGGTCGTCAGCACCTGCACCCCCGCCCCGGCCCGCAGCACGGCCGCATCGTCGCCCGGCCCCGAAAGCACCTCGGCCCGCACCGCAGCGGGCACCACAGACAAGGCCCGCGACAAGACCCCCGGCCCCAGCTTGGCCCCGCACCCACCGCACAGGGGGCGCCCGGCCATCTGCTCGGCCAGGCCTTCGGTCGCGATGGCAGGCGCGATGGGGGTGGCCATCGCCGGATAGTCCGCGAACCTGTCCATGAAGCTGCGGTCGATCCGGTCCTTCAGCCGCCAGAATCGCGGACCCGACAGGGCCAGGCCCCATTTCTCGGCCACCGCAGCCTTCTCGCCCAGCGAGATCAGCTTGAGGTAATCCGCCTGCGGCCTGAAGGCCTGCAACGGCTTGCCCGTCAGCGCCGCCCGCAGGTTCCGGTGCAGCACCTTGGCCGCCCGCACTGCGAAGACCCCCGCCTTGGGCCGTGGATCGCCCCTGATCCCCGCGCAGTCGCCCGAGGCGAAGACCTGCGGGTCCGAGGTTCGCAAGGTCGCATCCGTGACCAGGAACCCGCCGTCGTGGCGCAACCCGGTCTTGGCCAGCCAGCCATGCGGCCGCGCGCCGGTGGCGGTCAGCGTGAAGTCCGAGCCGATCTCCTCGCCGCCCGCCAGCAGCACGGACCCGGCGCGGACCTCCGCCACCCGGACGCCCAGCCGCAGGACGACCCCCGCTGCTGCCAGCCGCCGTTGCAGCGCCCGACGCGCCGGGGAAGCCAGCGCCGGCAGAAGCGCGCCTGCCTGGTCAAGCAGCGTCACACTTGCCGCACCGCCCAGCCGATGCACCGAGGCGAGCGCCAGTTCAACCCCGCCAAGACCCGCGCCCAGGATCACCACCCGGGGCCGGGCCGGGGCTTGGGCGACGAAGGCCTCCCAGGCTTGCGCATAGCGGCCCAGGGGCTTGGCGGCGACGGCATGGTCCGGCGCGCCGGGCAGCGACGGCAGGTCGGAGGTGATGCCTACGTCAATCGCGGCAAGGTCATAGGGTAGCGGCGGACGCCCGGCCAGGTGGATCAGCCGCGCCTCAAGGTCGATCCCGGTGGCCCGGTCCAGAATGACGCGCGCCCCGGCGAAACGCCCAAGGCGGACCAGGTCGATCATCAGCTCGTCGCGCCGGTAGTGCCCGGCGATCAGGCCGGGCAGCATCCCGGTGTAGGGCGCGACCGGGTTGGGGTCGATCAGCGTCACCCGGGTCCCCGGCAAGGGGTCCATCCCCCACATCCGCAGGACCAGCGCATGGGAATGGCCGCCACCGATCAGCACAAGGTCGCGGATCTGCGGATGGGCGGGGGTCATTCGGGCTCCTGCGGCGATCTGGCGCTGGCTTATCCCAGCCCGACCGGAAAGGCGAGCATCCGGGCCGCACCTGGCAACCGACCCCGCCCTTTGGCCCGCAATCCCGGCGCTTCTGGACGCGTCCTTCGGGCCGAGGTCCGGGCGCGGGTCTTGCGGCTGGCCGCACTGGAATTGCAGACACGGGTGGAACTGGTGGAAAACCGGCGGGCCTTCGCGGCGATGGGCTTCGTCGAGACCGGACCGACGGCGCATCCGGGCTTTGACCGGCCGACCTCGATCATCTATCGGCGGGTCGTGGCCTTCTGAAGCAGGGGCTCCAGCCGGAAGTCGGGCGGGACCTGATCCCGGCCCTCCAGCACCAGGTCGGCCATGACCTCGGCCACCTTCGGGGCCATGCCGAAGCCGATCTTGAAGCCGCCATTCGCCACGAAATGCCCCGCGCGGCCCGGCCAGGCCCCCAGGACCGGCGCGCGGCTGGCGGCCTTGGGGCGCACCCCGGCCCAGCGGTCGGCGACCTTGGCCCCGGCAAGCGCAGGAACCGCGGCCACGGCCTTTGCCAGCAGCGCGTCAAGTTGCGCGTCCGGGACGTCCTCTGTCCAGGTGGTCTCGGACGTCGAGCCGATGGCGACCGTCCCGTCGGCATGGGGCACGATGTGCAAGCCGTCGACGAAAAGCTGCGGCTGGTCGCGCGCATCCAGATGCAGGGCAAGCGCCTGGCCCTTCACGCCCGATCCGACGGGCACGCCGAAGGCCAGCGACAGCTCCTCAAGCCCGGCCACTCCCTTGGCATGGACGACGGCGCCCGCTGCTTCCTCGGCTTCGCCCAGGATCAGGTCCGCGCCCCCGGCCCTCAGCGCCCCGACCAGTGCGGCCATCCCCAGGCGGGGCGAAAGCCGGGCCGAAAGCGTGTCGTGGACCAGCCAGCCCGAGGCCGATGCGGGTTCCCAGGCCTTGCCGGTCGCGGGGATCACCTGCCACTGTGCCTGGCCCTGCCACAGGGTCGCCGCCTCGCCCTCGCGTCGCCGGGCGGCTGCAACGGCCCGGTCGTCGGCCAGGGGCTGCAAGCGTCCCAGGCGCGCATAGCCCGAGGGCTGGCCCGACGCCGCCTCGACCCCCGCCCACCAGGCGCTGGCCATCAGCAGGCTGTCCAGCTGGAACGCCTTCTTCGCGTTCCAGGCGTCCGGCACATGCGGCGACAGCGCCCCGACCAGCCCGCCCGAGGACCCCGCGCCCCAGGACCGGGGCTCGATCACCCGGACCTTCGCGCCGCGCCCAAGGCAGGCCCAGGCGATGGAGAGACCGAAGATCCCCCCGCCCCGGACGGTCACATCTACGCTTGCCATTCCGCCGCCCCAAGACCATCACGTCGCGCAAAGGACTATCCGCGATGGCCAGCCCAGACCAGACCCCGATGCCCGACCTGACTCCGATGCCCGACCTGACTCCGATGCCCGACCTGACTTCGATGCTGGACTGGCGTGACGAGACCATTCCCGTCTCGCGCCGCTTCGACGACCCCTACTTCTCGCTGGCGGGCGGGCTGGACGAGACGCGGCATGTCTTCCTGACCGGGAACGGCCTGCCGGGGCGGTTCCGCGACGGGTTCCGCATCGCCGAGCTGGGCTTCGGCACGGGGCTGAACCTGCTGGCGGTCCTTCTGGCGCACCGGGGACCGGGGCATCTGCACTACACCAGCTTCGAGGCTTTCCCGCTGCCCGCCCCGGACATCGCCCGCGCCCTGCAAGCCTTTCCCGAAGTCGCAGGCGTCGCCGAGGCGTTCCTGGGCCAGTGGCGGGCAGGTGCCACGGTCCTGCGGTTTGCGCACCTTACCGCGACCGTCATCCTGGGCGACGCGCGCAAGACGCTTCCGGCCTGGGACGGCCAGGCCGATGCCTGGTTCCTGGACGGCTTCTCTCCGGCGAAGAACCCCGAGCTTTGGTCCGTTGCGCTGATGGCGGAGGTCGCCCGCCACACCGCGCTAGGGGGAACATTCGCGACCTACACCGCCGCAGGCCATGTCCGCCGCGCGCTGTCCGGGGCCGGATTCACCGTCACCCGCCAGCCGGGGTTCGGCCGCAAGCGGCACATGTCGGTGGGCGTGAAGCCATGACCCTTCGCCACGGCGCCAGGGTGCGGCGGACCTTCGGCCAAGACCTCCGCCAAACGATCAAGCCTTGCCAAGGCGCGGAATAAGGCGTACCCGCCCGCCTTCGGTTGAGATTGGCCCGCCCCGGTGCTAGGCTTGGCCCAAAGGCCCGGCGCGGGGGCATTCGTCCGCGCTTCCTCTGGAGGACCTGGTCCTGTCGCATTCTGATCCTGCCACCGGCCTGCCGGTCGGTCCGCGCCCGAAACCCGCTGACGCTGCCCCGCAAGACCATCGGTCCGAGGAGGTTCTGGCCCTGGTCCTGAAGTCCGTCGACGACGACAAGGCCGAGGAGATCGTCCAGATCGACCTGCGTGGCCGGTCCGACGTGGCCGACTACATGGTCATCTGTTCGGGCCGCTCGTCGCGCCAGGTTGCCTCGATCTCGGAAAAGCTGGCCGACCGGCTGAAGCAGGACCTGCGGATTTCGGTCCGCATGGAAGGCAAAGAGACCGGCGACTGGGTGCTGATCGATGCCGGCGACGTGATCGTCCACGTCTTCCGCCCCGAAGTCCGCGACTTCTACCAGCTGGAAAAGATGTGGCTTCCGGCGGGGACGACCCGCTCTGCCCAGGTCTGATGCGCCTGCACCTCTGCGCTGTGGGCCGCCTGCGTGCGGGACCAGAGCGCGATCTGGTGGATGACTATCTGCAACGGCTGGACCGGACGGGCCGCCCCCTGGGGCTGGGCCCCGCCACCGAGCATGAGGCCGAGGACCGGAAGGGCGGCGGCATCGCGGCGGAAGGGCTGTTGCTGTCCCGGGCGATTCCCGACGGTGCGGCGCTGTGTGTGCTGGACGAACGGGGCAAGACGCTCTCCAGCCCCGAATTCGCGCAGGCGCTGGCCGGATGGCGCGACTCGGGCCGGCAGGACGCGGCGTTCGTGATCGGCGGGGCGGACGGGGTGGACCCGGCCCTGCGGGCGCGGGCGGACCTGACGCTGAGCTTTGGCCGCATGGTCTGGCCGCACATGCTGGTGCGGGTGATGCTGGCCGAACAGCTTTACCGGGCGGCGACGATCCTGGCAGGCTCGCCCTATCACCGGGTGTGATCCTCGCAAGGCGCAGCCGCTACAGCAGCGCCCGTTCCGCCGCCACGCCCAGCCGCAAGAGCCGCGCCTCTTGCCCTGGGCCACACATCAGGCTGACCCCGCAGGACGGCTGCGAGGTCGGCAGGGTCAGGACGCAAAGACCCAGCATGTTCCCGATCCGGGTGTTGCGCAAAGCCAGCAGGTTCTCGGTCACGTAATAGGCGTCATCGGTCATCAGCCGATTCGCGTCGGGCGGCAGGATCGGCGACGTCGGCAGGATCACCGCGTCATAGCCCGAGGCACGGTCGGCCCAGATGGCCCGGATCTGCCGCAACCTTCTCCAGGCCGCGACATGGTCCACCGCGCTGATCTGCCCGCCCAGGCGGAAGCGGTCCAGAATGCGCGGGAACATCTTGTCCGGCGCGGCCTCGATCGTCGGCTTCCAGATGCCATAGGCTTCGGCGGGGCAGACGATCCCTGCCAGGGCCACCGCCTCGGCCGCTTCCGGCGCCGCGAGATGATGCAGTTGCGCACCCGCCCTGGCAAAGCGCCGCGTCGCATCCTCGAAGCCCTGGGCCGGGCCTTCGCGCAGATCGTCAAGCGCCAGCGTCTGCAGGACGGCAATGCGGGTGCCCGACAGGCTGGCGCCGCCAAGGTCGGTGGCCGCATCCCCGCTGATCGCGGCAAGAAGCTGGGAGCAGTCCTCGACCGAATGGGCAAGCGGGCCGATCGTGTCGAACGCCTCGAACAGGGGCACCACGCCCGTCATCGGCAGGCTGCCCGCTGTCGTCTTCAGGCCCACCAGATCGTTCCAGGCCGCCGGAATCCGCACCGAACCGCCCGAGTCCGAGCCGATCGCCGCCGGGGCAAGCCCGAAGGCCACCGACGCCGCCGCACCCGAGGATGACCCGCCCGGCACTGCCCTGTCGTCATTCAGGCAGGGTGGCGTGGCCGTCACCGGGTTAAGCCCAAGCCCCGAGAAGGCCAGTTCGGACATGTGCGTCTTGCCCAGACACACGAGGCCTTGCAGGGTCGCGGTCTCCAGCACGGTCGCATCGCGATCCGGCGTGCGGCCCTTCAGCAGCGCCGAACCCGCCTCGGTCGCCACGCCGGCCGTGTCGAACAGGTCCTTCCAGCTGACCGGCACCCCGTCCAGCATGCCCTTGCGCAGGCCCGCCTTGGCGCGGGCCGCTGCCGCCATCGCCTCGCCCCGCGCCCGGGCCGCCGTGGCGCGGGCATAGATGCGACGCCGCAAGCGGGTGGCTTTCGATCCGGTCCAGAAAGAACTCGGTCAACTCCACCGGGTTGATCCGGCCCTCGCCGATCGCGCGACCCAGATCGGTCGCGGTCATGTGTGCCCAGGTTCCGCTCATGCCCGCCCCCTGCCCCGCCCCCTGCCCGTCCCGTGTCTTGCCGGAAAGGTAGCGGCTTGGCGACGCATGGACAATCCGTCCCAAGGGGGCCAGAAAAGGGACATGACCCGGGACACCGACATCCTGATTGCGGGCGGGGGGCTGAACGGCCCTGCCCTGGCGCTTGCGCTGGCCCAAGGGGGCTTTGCGGTCACCGTGATCGACGCCCGCCCGGCCCCGGACCGGGCCGCGGCGGGCTTTGATGGCCGGGCCTATGCGCTGGCCATCGCCTCGGTGCGTCTGCTGAAGGCCATCGGGATCTGGGACAGCGTGGCGGACCAGGCGCAGCCCATGCTGGAGATCAAGGCCAGCGACGGCCGGGCTGGCGAAGGAGCCGCACCCTTCTTCCTGCACTTCGACGCCGCAGAGATCGAGGAAGGCCCGATGGGCCACATGCTCGAGGACCGCTTCCTTTACGCGGCCTTCCTGCGGGCGATGCAGCAAACGCCGGGGATCACCCTCTTGTCCGGCGAGACCGTGGTGGCGCAGGAGGTGAACCCCGAGGGCGCCACCGTGACGCTTGCCTCGGGGCGGACACTGACGGCGGACCTGCTGGTCGGCTGCGACGGGCGCGGCTCGGGCACGGCCACGCGCGCGGGCATCCGGCGGGTGGGCTGGGGCTACGGCCAGACCGCGCTGGTCACCGCGATCCGGCACGAACAGGACCACAAGGGCATAGCACAGCAGTTCTTCATGCCCGCCGGCCCGCTTGCGATCCTGCCCCTGAAAGGCGGCCACCATTCCAGCATCGTCTGGAGCGAGACCGACGCCAATGCCGCCGCGATCCAGGCCCTGCCGGATGCCGAGTATCTGGAAGCGCTCCGCCCCCGCTTTGGCGATTTCCTGGGCGACATCAGCCTGGCCGGGGCGCGGTTCACCTATCCGCTGTCGCTGTCCCTGGCCGAACGCTTCGTCGCGCCCCGCCTGGCGCTGGTGGGCGATGCCGCGCATGGCGTGCATCCCATCGCGGGCCAGGGCTTGAACCTTGGCCTGCGCGACGTGGCGGCGCTGGCCGAGGTTCTGATCCTTGCCCGTCGCCGCGGCGAAGCGCCGGGCAGCCCCGCCGCGCTGGAGGACTATCAGCGCTGGCGCCGTTTCGACGCCACGACGCTGGCGCTGGGAATGGATACGGTGAACCGGGTGTTCTCGACCGACAATCCGGTGCTGCGGCTGGGCCGCGATCTGGGCATGGGGCTGGTCAACGCGGTGCCCGGCCTGCGCCGAGGTTTCATGCGGCAGGCGGCAGGCTTGACGGGTGAGGTGCCGAAGCTTCTGACGGGGCGGCCGATCTAGGTCCTGGCTCCTCGGTGGTGGCGCCCGCCTGGTCCCCCGCCTGCGCCTTTCGTGCCTCGCGCCGGTCAAGCAGATGAAACAGCAGCGGGTTCATCAGGATCGAGATCATCGCCCCCGCCACCACAAGGTCGCGCGCCTCGGCAGGCACGATGTCCAGCGTCACCGCCATCGTGATCAGAATGAACGAGAATTCCCCGATCTGCGCCAGACTTGCCGCGATGGTCAGCGCCTTGTCGTGACCGTGCCCGAAGGCCCTGACGATGTAATAGGCCGCGACCGACTTGACGACGACGATGATGAGAACCGTGCCAAGAATCGCCAGCGGCGAGGTCAGGATCACCTCGGGGTTGAACAGCATCCCGACCGAGACGAAGAACAGTACCGCGAAAGCATCGCGCAGGGGCAGCGTCTCGCGCATGGCTTGCTGCGACAGGGTCGAGGAGGACATCACCATCCCCGCAAAGAACGCCCCAAGCGCGAAGGAGACGCCGAAGAAATGCGTGGCCCCGTAGGCGACGCCCAGGGCAATGGCCAGGACGGCCAGCCGGAACAGCTCACGCGAGCGGGTCTGCGACACGAAGTGCAGGATCCAGGGCACAAGGCGCTGGCCGATGATCAGCATCAGCGCCACGAAGGCTGCCGCCTTTGCCAGGGTGATCATCACCGTCGCCGCGATGGGACCGATGCCGATGTTGCTGGTCACTTCGGCGACCGCCTCGGCCTCTTCCGCGACGGGGATCGCGGTGCCGCCCAGGAGCCCGGCCAAGGGCGGGATCAGGACCAGAGAGATGACCATCACCAGGTCCTCGACGATCAGCCAGCCCACGGCCACGCGGCCCTTGTCCGTCGTCACGAGGTTGCGGTCCTGCAGCGCGCGCAGCAGCACCACCGTCGAGGCGACCGACAGCGCCAGGCCAAAGATCAGCCCGGCCCCCAGGCTCCACCCCAGGGTCCAACCCAAGGCGGTGCCGAAGGCCGTGGCCACCGCGATCTGGCCCAGGGCCCCCGGCACGGCGATGGCCTTCACCGCCATCAGGTCACGGGGCGAGAAGTGCAGCCCCACCCCGAACATCAGCAGGATGACACCCAGCTCGGCCAGTTCGGCGGCCAGCTCCATGTTCGCCACATAGCCCGGCGTGAACGGCCCGATCACCACGCCGGCCAGCAGATACCCCGCGATCAGCGGCAGCTTCAGGCGTTGCGCCATCAGGCCGAACAGGAAGGCAAGGCCAAAGCCGGCCACAAGGGTGGTGATCAGGGGCGTTTCGTGGGGCAATGCTTCACGGGCCTTTCCGGTGCACTCGACAAAGCCGGGCGCGACCATCTGAGTTTGCGGGAATTGTGTCAGGAGACGCTGCGATAGTACGGGCTGATTCGGGCAATGCAACCGGCTGGGCGGGTGGGTGCGATAACAATTCCACCTTTTGCCGAAACAGTTTGAAATGTTAGACCTTGGCGATGCGCCACCTGATCCCGAACCCCGTTGCCCGCCGCCTGTTTCTTGATCGCCACGCCCTGTCCGAAGCACCTGCGGGACCCGCTTCCGGTCAGGCGCTGCACGACCTGATCGAGCGGATCGGCTTTGTTCAGGTGGACAGCATCAACACCGTCGCCCGGGCGCATGACATGATCCTCTGGTCGCGGCGGCAATCCTATCGGCCCCCGGCGCTGAAGCGGCTGCTGGAGCGGGACCGGACAATGTGGGAGCATTGGACGCATGACGCCTCGATCCTGCCGACGCGGTTGCACGGGGTCTGGCAGCACCGGTTCCAGCGCGACGAACAGCGGCTGGAAGCGAACTGGAAGCGCTGGTTCCGCGACGGGTATCAGGCCCAGTTCGACATCATCCTGAACCGGATAGCCAAGGACGGTCCGCTGGGGACTGCGGATGTCGGCGAGGGCGAGGTCCGGGGCCGCGGCGGCTGGTGGGACTGGCACCCGTCGAAGACCGCGCTGGAATGGCTGTGGCGGACCGGGCGGCTGGCAATCACCCGCCGCGATGGGTTCGCCAAGATCTACGACCTGACCGAGCGGGTGATCCCCGAGGCGCTGCGTGCCCCGGTGCCGGAAGACGCGTGACGGACTGGGCCTGCCGGTCTGCGCTGCGGCATCTGGGTTTTGCCACGTCAGGCGAGATCGCCGCCTACTGGAAGGCCGTCAGCCCCGATGCCGCCAGGGACTGGTGCCGCAACGCGCTGGCGCGGGGCGAGATCATCGAGGCCGAAGTCGAAGGCGCCCAGGGACAACGCCGCAAGGTGTTCGTCTTCCCGGACCTGCCGGAAGTCGATTGTCCCGACCCCACCCCCCGCCTGCGCATCCTGTCCCCCTTCGACCCAGCCCTGCGCGACCGAGACCGGGCAGAGTTCCTGTTCGGCTTCTTCTACCGGATCGAGGTCTTCGTGCCCGAACCGAAGCGGGTCTACGGCTACTACGTCTTTCCGGTGCTGGAGGGTGACAGGCTGGTCGGAAGGATCGACGTGAAGGCCTTCCGCGACGTGGGCGCGTTGCGGGTCAAGGCGTTCTGGCCCGAAGCGGGGGTGAAGCTGACCAAGGCACGGCGGGGGAAGCTGGAGGCAGAGCTGGACCGGCTGGCTGCCTTTGCCGGGTGCGAGAGGGTGGAGTTTCTCGACGGGTGGGAGCGGGAAACGATCACCCGGACGGGCTGACGGAAAGGATCGGCTCCGGTGCTGGTCGTCATACGTCCTTGGCGCCTGGTGGCCGGGGCGCCCGAAGTCGCGCGCCCAGGCGGAACGCGGGCCGGGCCAGGTTCGCACTGACCTTGCGCCCGAAAGGCATCGTCAGGCCGGGACGGTCCACCCGTCGATCACCGCGACCGCCTCTTCCGCCGTCTCGACCATCGCGAACAGCGACAGGTCCTCGGGGCTGATCACACCGGCTTCGGCGAGGTGGGACCAGTTCACCACCTTCTCCCACCAGTCGCGGCCGAAAAGAAGGAAGGGGATCGGCTTCATCCGGCCGGTCTGGATCAGGGTCAGGCTTTCGAACATCTCGTCCAGGGTGCCGAACCCGCCGGGAAAGACGCAGACCGCCTTCGCCCGCATCAGGAAGTGCATCTTGCGGATGGCAAAGTAGTGGAAGTTGAAGGACAGGTCCGGCGTGACATAGGCGTTCGGGGCCTGTTCGTGCGGCAGGACGATGTTCAGGCCGATCGACTGCCCGCCAGCCTCGTCCGCGCCGCGGTTGCCTGCCTCCATCACGCCGGGGCCGCCGCCGGTGCAGATCACGCCTTCGCGCCCGTAGGTTTCCAGGCTGCGCTCGGTCATGATCCGGGCAAAGCGGCGAGCCTCGTCATAGTAGTGCGACAGCTCGGCAAGGGTTCGTGCGCGCGGTCCCGCGGTGTTCCGGCGCAGGGATGCGGGCGCCGCCGAACATGACGATGGTCGATTCGATCCCGCGCTCGTCCATGATCAGCTGCGGCTTCAACAGCTCCAGCTGCAACCGGACCGGGCGCAGTTCGTCCCGGATCATGAAATCGCGGTCGGCGAAGGCCAGGCGATAGGCGGGCGCGCGGGTCTGAGGGGTGTCCGGAACCCGCTTCGTCGCGGCGATGTCCTCGACACTGTCGCGGAACGGGTGGCTGCGGGGTTCGTCTTTCATGTGTCGCGCCTGGCAATTGCGTGGGTCATGCCCAAGGCTTATAGGGTCGGGGCCGCAGTGACCAACCGAAAAGGGAAATCTCCATGTCGAACGCCGCCCTGGAAGCCGCCATCGAAGCCGCCTGGGAGGCACGTGACGGGATCAGCCCCGCCACCAGGGGCGAGGTGCGCGACGCCATCGAGGCGACCTTGTCGGCCTTGGATTCCGGCTCGCTGCGGGTGGCCGAACCGCGCGGGAACGACTGGCATGTGAACCAGTGGGCAAAGAAAGCCGTCCTCTTGTCGTTCCGCCTGACCGACATGTACGAAATCCCGGGCAGCAATGGCGGGTCGAACTGGTGGGACAAGGTCCCG
>PNNE01000337.1 GCA_013824055.1 Rhodobacter sp.
GCCGAAAACGGCTTTTCCACAGCTATTTTCGGAAGAAATCGCTTTACAGGCTTTCGCTTTGGTCACACCATATCTAGTAAGGGGATCGTCGGGCAGACGCAGACCCTTGCCAGACACCCAGCTTCTAGTGGGTCGTGGCCCGCCTGAAGCTTCATCATGAGGCCAGGCAATGTCGCTTTCCGAGAACTACGCGTCGATGGAGGACCTCCATCCCATCGACATCGTCGAAAGCCTGGCCGAACGCCATGCCTGGGAATTCGACCGAGTGACCGATGACCAGATCGCGATGGCGGTCGAAGGTCAATGGCGGACCTACTCGCTGACGCTGGCCTGGTGCGAACCGGACGAAACGCTGCGCCTGATCTGCACCTTCGAGATGGAGCCTCCGGCCGACCGGATCCACGCGCTTCACGACGTGCTGAACCGCTGCAACGACATGGTCTGGACCGGGGCCTTCACCTGGTGGGCGGACCAGAAGCTGATGGTCTGGCGCTATGGCCTTGTCCTTTCGGGCGGGCAGGTTGCGGGGCCGGAACAGATCGACCGGCTGATCGCCGCGGCGGTGATGGCATCAGAGCGGTTCTACCCGGCCTTCCAGCTGGCGATGTGGGGCGACCAGTCGCCGGAACAGGCGATGAAAGTCGCCATTGCCGAGGCTTACGGGCGCGCCTAACCTTCCCCCGGCTCGCAGGGGGCCCGGTTCGAAGGGGGCCCGGTTCGAAGGGGGCCCGGTTCGAAAGGGGATTGCATGACTCTGGATCGCGTGGCCCGGGATGGGCTGGTGCTGCTTGGTTGCGGCAGGATGGGGACGGCGCTGCTGACGGGCTGGCTGGCCGCAGGGGTGCCGCCCGACCTGGTCTGGGTGATCGAGCCCGCTCCGACCGACTGGCTGAAGGGCAGCGGAGTCCATCTGAACCAGGGGGTTCCAAAGGCGCCCGCCGTGGCGCTGCTGGCCGTCAAGCCGCAGATGATGGGCGCGGCGCTGCCGGCCCTGCAGGCTTTGGGCAATGGCACGACCTTGTTCGTCTCCATCGCGGCGGGGACCAGGATCTCTGCTTTCGAGCAGGCGCTGGGCAGCCGCACCCCCATCGTCCGCACCATGCCGAACACGCCCGCGATGGTGGGCAGGGGGATCACGGCACTGTGCCGCAACGCCCATGTCTCGGACAGCGACTATGCCTTGGCGCGCAAGCTGATGGCCGCGGTCGGGCAGGTGGTGGACCTGTCGGACGAAGACCAGATCGACGCCGTGACGGCGGTTTCCGGGTCTGGCCCGGCTTACGTCTTTCACCTGATCGAGACGATGGCCGCGGCGGGCGAGGCCGAGGGGCTGCCCGCAGACGTCGCCATGCAGCTGGCCCGCGCGACAGTCTGCGGGGCCGGTGAACTGGCCCATCAAAGCCCTGACACGGCGGCGCAACTGCGGGTGAATGTCACCTCGCCCGGCGGCACCACGGCCGCGGCGCTCAGTGTGCTGATGGACCCGGTCGCGGGCTTTCCGGCACTGCTGAAGCGCGCCGTCAAGGCCGCCACCGACCGGGGCCGGGAGCTGGGGAAATGACCATCACCTATGCCGATTTCGAGCGTGTCGACATCCGCGTCGGCCGTATCACCCGGGCCGAACCCTTCCCCGAGGCGCGGAAGCCGGCCTACAGGCTCTGGGTCGATTTCGGGCCGGAGATCGGCGAAAAACGTTCGTCGGCGCAGATCACCCGGCACTACAGGCTGGACGAACTGGTCGGCCGACAGGTGCTGGCCGTGGTCAACTTCCCGCCCCGCCAGATCGGCCCGGTCCTGTCCGAGGTGCTGGTCCTGGGCCTGCCGGACGACGAGGGCGAGGTGGTGTTGATCGGACCCGGACATGACGTTCCCCTGGGAGGAAGACTGTTTTGAAACCGAAACTTCTGATCACCCGCCGCCTGCCCGACCGCGTGCTGGAGGCCGCTCGCGAACGCTTCGACGTGACCCTGCGGGACCGGACCGAAGTGCTGTCGGGGGACGAACTTCGGGCGGCCTTGCGCGACCATGACGCGGTGCTGCCGACGCTGGGCGACCGCTTCCAGGCGGAGGTCTTTGCCGATGTTCCGGCACCCCGTGCCAGGATTCTGGCCAACTTCGGGGTGGGCTACAACCACATCGACGCCGAGGCGGCGAAGGCGGCCGGGATCGCGGTCTCGAACACTCCGGGAGCGGTCACCGACGCGACGGCGGACATCGCGGTCAGCCTGATCCTGATGACCGCGCGCCGGCTGGGAGAGGGTGAGCGCATCCTGCGGGCCGGGGGCTGGGAAGGCTGGGGTCCGGTGCAGATGCTGGGCACCCATGTCACCGGAAAACGGCTTGGAGTCATCGGCTTCGGCCGGATCGGCAAGGCGATTGCCAGGCGCTGCCACCACGGCTTTGACATGGAGGTGGTGTTCCACAACCGTTCCCGCGTCGAGGACCCCGGACTGCCCGCGCGTCAGGTGCAGATGGCCGAGGCGATGGCGGCGGACTTCGTGGTGGTGGCAGTGCCGGGGAGCCGGGAGACCTATCACCTGATCAACGCGAAAGCGTTGGAAATGATGAAGAAAACCGGGATACTCGTGAACATCTCCCGCGGCGATGTGGTGGACGAGACGGCGCTGATCGACGCCTTGCGGAAAGGGCAGATCGCCGGGGCGGGGCTGGACGTCTACGAGTTCGAGCCGAAGGTCCCGGCGGCGCTGATGGCGATGGAGAATGTCACCCTGCTGCCGCATCTGGGCACCGCCTGCCTGGAAGTGCGCGAGAACATGGGGATGATGGCGGTGGCGAACCTGGTGGCCTGGGCCGATGGGAAGGCCCCGCCGAACCAGGTCAACCCGTAAGCGCAGGGGTAGGGTGGGCGGTATCGCCCACCCTACGATTGCCGGTCACGCCGCGACCTTTTCACCCGCGAACCGGCCATAGAAGGTCTGGCCCGTCTCGGCCATCTCGCGCAGCAAGGCCGGCGCATGGAAGCGCGGCCCGAACTGGGCGGTCAGGCCCCGGCAGATCTCGACCGCCCGCGCCGCGCCGATCATGTCCAGCCACGAGAACGGCCCGCCCGACCAGGGCGCGAAGCCCCAGCCCAGGATCGCGCCGACGTCGCCTTCGCGGATGTCGGTCAGCACACCTTCCTCCAGGGCGCGGACTGCCTCCAGAACCTGCGCGAACAGAAGTCGGTGCTGCACGTCGGTCAGCGACGGCTGCACCTTGTCCAGCGGATACTTCTGCCCAAGCCCGTCCCACAGGCCCAGACGCTCACCCTTGTCGCTGTAGGCATAGAAGCCCGCGCCGGCCTTCCTGCCCAGCCGCCCGTGGTCGGCCATCCAGAACAGCACATGGTCCACCGCCTCGTCCGGGTAGTCCTTGCCCATCGCGGCCTTGGTGGCCTTGGCGATCTTCACCCCAAGGTCGATCGAGGTCTCATCCACCAGCTGCAGCGGGCCCAAAGGCATCCCCACCAGCTTGGCCGCGTTTTCCACCAGCGCGGGCTCTACCCCTTCGGCGACCATGCGGATGCCTTCGTTGATGTAGGGGATGATGCAGCGGTTGGCGTAGAAGAAGCGCGCGTCGTTGACGACGATCGGGGTCTTGCGCAGCTGGCGGACGAAATCCAGCGCCTTGGCCACCGCGACATCGCCGGTCCTTTCGCCCCGGATGATCTCGACCAGCATCATCTTGTCGACGGGCGAGAAGAAGTGGATGCCGATGAACTGCCCGGGCCGCTTTGAGGCCGCCGCAAGTCCGGTGATCGGCAGGGTCGAGGTGTTGGTGGCAAGGATGCAGTCCGGCCCCACGGCGGCCTCGACCTTTGCGGTGACTTCGGCCTTGATCTTCGGGTCCTCGAAGACCGCCTCGACCACCAGATCAACGCCCGCCAGGGCCGCATAGTCGGTGGTCGCCGTGATCCGCCCCAGCACCTCGGCCTTCTTCTCGGCCGTGACCTTGCCGCGCTTCATCCCCTTGTCGAGGATCGCTTCGGAGTGCGCGCGGCCGCGATCCGCCGCCGCCTGGCTGGCGTCGATCAGGACGACCTCGATCCCGGCATTGGCGGCGACATGGGCGATGCCCGCCCCCATCATGCCCGCGCCGATCACGCCCAGCTTCCTCACCGCCATGTCCGCGACCCTGGGCCGGTTCGCGCCCTTCTCGAGCGCCTCCTTGTTGATGAAGAGGCTGCGGATCATCGCGCTGGACGAGGGGTGCATCAGCACGCTGGTGAAATGCCGCGCCTCGATCTTCAGCGCCGTGTCGAAGGGCACCAGCGCGCCCTCATAGACGGCGGCAAGCAGGGCCTTCGCGGCCGGATAGACGCCCATCGTCTTGCCGTGGACCATCGCCGAGGCCCCGACAAAGGTCATGAAGCCCGCCGGATGGTAAGGCGCACCCCCGGGCATCTTGTAGCCCTTGGCGTCCCAGGGTTTCACCAGATCGGCATCGGTCGCGGACAGGACCCACTCCTTCGCGCGCGTCAGCAGGTCCTCGGGCGCCACGACCTCGTCGATCAGACCGGCGGCCCTGGCGGATTTCGGGTCGGAGAGCTTGCCCTCCAGCAGGAAGGGTGCCGCGGCCATCGCGCCCAGCTTGCGGACCAGCCGCGTGGTGCCGCCCGCGCCGGGGAAGATGCCGACCATGATCTCGGGCAGACCGATCCGGGCCTTGGGATTGTCGGCAGCGATGATGCGGTGGCAGGCCAGCGGCAGTTCCAGCCCGATCCCCAGCGCGGTCCCGGGCAGGGCGGCGACGATGGGCTTGCCCCCCTTCAGCGTCTTCGGGTCCATCCCCGCGCGTTCGATCTTGCGCAACACCTGGTGCATCTGCATCACACCGTCGAAGATCGCCTGCGCGCCACCGGCCCGCATCTGCGCGATGACATTCAGGTCCATCCCCCCGGCAAAGTCCTTCTTGCCGGAGGTGATGATGACGCCCTTCACCGACCCATCCGCCAGCGCCTGGTCGATCAGGCCGTTCAGCGCCATGAACGCTTCGGTCGACATGACGTTCATCGACTTCGATGCGACGTCCCAGGTGATGGTGGCGACGCCCTCGGCGTCGGTGGTCAGGGTGAAGTCGGTCATCTAGAGCTCCTCGGGTAAGCAGAGTTCGGGGGAAAGCCGCGTCAGCAGGATCGGCCAACGCGTTTCATTGGTGGTGTTGTGGATCTTGATCGCCTTCCACGCGCCGTCGTGGCAGCCGATCCACATCTTCGAATGGAAGACGGGCAGCGCCAGCTTTTCGTCCGCCAACAGCCGGGTCTCGTAGATGCCGACGATATGGTCGGTGCCCTGAAAGGTGGCCGCCTTGACGGTCCGCTGCACCTGAGTGACGCCGCGGCTGCGGATCATCTCGACAAAGTCGTAGAACCCGTCTTCCAGATCGGCGCGGGTGGCAACGGTGATCTTGGCCGAGGCGGTGAGGATGCTGAGCGGCAACTGGATGAGTGCAACAAAGTCCTCGAACCACTCGTTCATCACGGCCTTGCCCATCTCGTCCAGGTAGGTCTGAAGAATCGTGCTGGCGTCCATGCGCGGGTCTCCTTTGCGTTCGGGGCGGCGACCACCCCAAGGCAGGAGAGGGCGCGACGTTCGAGGCGACGCAGCGCCCCGAAACCTGCAACCCAAAACAGACAATCCGGTTCCACGCGCAGGCCTGTGGTTGTGCAAGAAAGTGCCGCACTCTGTCATTCGACCACCTCGCCGGGCCATCCGGGGTAGAGAGCGGCGCAAAGATCGAAGTCCTCGGCAGGGAACGCCCGCGTCACGGCAGCAAGCGCCACCTGGAAGATGTCCAGCGGGTTCATCGCGGCCCCGTCCAGTCGGTGCCGTCCCTGTAGGTAAAGCGGGCGCGGCCGTCTGCGATCTCGACCCGCAGGTCGACATCGGAATAGGTCGCCACCTCGCGCGGGGCCTTCGTGCCCACGACCAGGAACCGCGCCACGCGGTCAGAGCGGTTGACGAAGTGGTGCCCGTCCGTGCTGCCCGCCGGGAAGGCCGCGCAGTCGCCCGCGCGCATCACCGTCTCGCCCGCGTCCTGGATCAGCGTGCATTCGCCCTCGGTCACCATGACGAATTCGTCTTCGTTCTGGTGCCAGTGACGCAGGCTGGACAACGCGCCGGGTTCCAGGCTGACAAGGTTCGCCCCGAACTGGGTCAGCCCGCCCGCATCGCCCAGCCGCAGGGACGAACGCCCCTTCATCATGCTGGCGTAAGGTTCGGGGTAGATCGATCCGGTCTTCACCGGCACCTTGGCGGGGTCAATCACGGGCATCGCGTCCTCCTGCGGTTGGGCTGTCGCCCGACCGGGAAGCGCCCAGGCCTAGGCGGACAGCGCGAGAGCCTCGAACTCCTGGTGCAGTTCGGGCATCGACAGGCGCGTATAGTTGACCATCTCGATGCGCGGGCCAAGGTTCGTCGCGCGACAGTAGTAGATCGCCGAACAGGTCCGCGTCTCGCCCGAGGGCATGATCCGTTCGTGCCAGTCGACCCACATCCGAAAGCGTCCGGCCCGCGGCAGTTCGACCGCCAGGACCTGCGGTTGCAGCGCGGTGACGCCGCTGCGCAGCAGCCAGTGGCGCAGCAGGCCGAAGACCACGCGGGCCTCGTCCCGGCCCGACAGCAGCAGCCGCTGTTCGGGCAGGAAAAGCGGCAGCGGGAAGATGTAGCTGTCCAGCAGGGCGTCGATCTGCCCCTGAAGCAGCTGTTCGCCGCGCAAACGCAGCTCGGCGGCGATGTTTGAATGCATGGCCTGAATGCCTTTCGATACAATCCGAAGAAGCAGCCACTTTGGGAGAATCACCGAAGGCGCGGCGTAGGATAGCGACATTGAATGGCGCGGCAGCGACATCATGGCGGGCTTGCAGCCAGCGCATGTCCATCGGGTTTGCACCGCCGCGCATCGGTTCAGACCCGCTCGATGATGGTGGCCGCACCCATCCCGGAGGCAATGCACAGCGTCGCCAGGCCCAGGTCCTTGTCCTGGCGTTCCAGCTCGTCCAGCAGGGTGCCGATGATGATCGCCCCCGTCGCGCCCAGCGGGTGGCCCATCGCGATCGCCCCGCCATTGACGTTGACCAGCGCGGGATCGATGTCGAAGGCCTGCTGAAAGCGCAGAACGACGCTGGCAAAGGCCTCGTTCACCTCGAACAGGTCGATGTCGCCGATCTGCAGGCCGCTGTCCTTCAGGATCTTCTGCGTCGCGGGAACCGGGCCGGTCAGCATGATCGTCGGATCGGTCCCGATCTTTGCCGTCGCCCGGATGCGGGCGCGGGGTTTCAGGCCGTGCGCCTTACCGAACTCGGCATTGCCGATCAGCACTGCGGCGGCCCCGTCCACGATCCCGCTGGAGTTTCCGGCATGGTGGATGTGGTTGATCCGCTCGAGATGCGGGTACTTCATCAGCGCGACCCTGTCGAAGCCTGGCATCACCTCGCCCATCTCCTTGAAGGCGGGCCGCAGCGCGCCCAGCGTCTGCATGTCGGTGCCGGGGCGCATGTATTCGTCGCTGGCCAGGATCGGCAGGCCGTTCTGGTCGCGGATCGTCAGGACGGATTTCGCAAAGCGACCCTCGGCCCAGGCCTGCGCGGCACGGCGCTGGGATTCCACCGCCAGCGCGTCGGCCTGGTCGCGGGTAAAGCCGTATTCGGTGGCGATGATGTCCGCGCTGATCCCCTGCGGGACGAAATAGGTCTTCATCGCCAGCGTCGGATCGACGGCAATCGCCGCGCCGTCACTGCCCATCGCCACACGGCCCATCATCTCGACCCCGCCGGCGATATAGGCCTGGCCCGCGCCGCCCCTGACCTGGTTCGCCGCCAGGTTCACCGCCTCCATGCCGCTGGCGCAGAAGCGGTTGATCGCAAGGCCGGGGATGCGTTCGTCCAGGTCCGAGGCCAGCACCGCCGACCGCGCCAGGCAGCCGCCCTGCTCGCCCACCTGGGTCACGTTGCCCCAGATCACATCCTCGACCGCATGGCCCTTCAGGCCGTTGCGCTCTTTCACCGCGTTCAGCACCCTGGCCGAAAGCGCGACCGAGGTCAGCTCGTGCAGGGCGCCATCGGCCCGGCCCTTGCCGCGCGGGCTGCGGACGGCGTCGTAGATGAAGGCGTCGGTCATGGTCGTCTCCTCAAGCGGCGGGGAAGGCCCGCGTCAGCAGGTCGTAGGGGTGTTTCCAGCCGGGCAGGGCGCTGATGCGGTCCAGCCAGCGGTCGATATGGGGCCAGTCGGCGCGGTCAAAGCCGAAGGGCTCGGGGTAGTAGAGGTAGCCGCAGCACGAGAGGTCGGCGATGGTGACAGCCTCGCCGGCAACCCAGTTGCGCCCGTCGAGGTGGTCGTTCAGCACGGTGTAGGCGGCTTTCAGGCGGCCTTGCAGGAAGGGGATCACCGCCTCGGGGCGTTTCTCGGGGGACAGGAAGTTCATCAGGAAACGGGTGGTGCCGATCTGGGTCGAAAGCTTGTGGTTGTCCCAGAACAGCCAGCGCAACACCTCGCGCCGTTCCGCCGCCGACCGGCCCCCAAGCTTGCCGGTCTTGGAGCTGATATAGTCCAGGATCACCCCCGACTGCGTCAGCGTGGTATCGCCGTCGATCAGGACCGGGACTTCGCCCATCTCGTTGATCTGCCTGAACTCCGGGCTGCGCGCCTCGCCCTTGAAGAAGTCGACGAAGACCGGCTCCCACTCAAGGTCGGCCATTTCCAGCGCCAGCGCGCATTTGTAGGCGTTACCGCTTTCGCCGAAGGAATAAAGCTTCATGGCCAGTCTCTCCCGTGGGGTGTCGGACGGGCCCTTGCGGCCCGCCCCTCGGGCAGAAGCCTAGAACGCCTCGGCGGCCAGCGCCATGACCGGATCGGCTCCGGTCTCGATCCGGGCCAGGTGCATCGCGCAGGCGGGAAGCTGGCGGGCCATGTAGAAGCGGCCGGTGGCGATCTTGGCCTCGTAGAAGTCGCGGTCCTCTGCGCCCGCATCCAGCGCCACGTAGGCGGCCCTCGCCATCTTGGTCCACATCAGGCCCAGGCAGACATGGCCCATCATGTGCATGAAGTCATAGGACCCCGCCAGCGCCGCATTGGGATTCTTCATGCCCTGCTGCATGAAGAACATGCCCGCCTGCTGCAACGCCTTGGACGCGGCCTTCAGGGGTTCGACGAAACCCTTCATCCGCTCGTCGCCGTCATGCGCCTTGCACTCGGCCTTCACCAGGTCAAAGAACGCCATCACATGCTTGCCGCCGTCGGTGGCCAGCTTGCGGCCCACCAGGTCCAGCGCCTGCACGCCGTTGGCGCCTTCGTAGATCATCGCGATCCGGGCGTCGCGCGCAAACTGCGACATGCCCCATTCCTCGATATAGCCGTGGCCGCCATAGACCTGCTGGGCCTGCACCGCCATCTCGAACCCCTTGTCGGTCAGGAACCCCTTCAGCACCGGAGTCATCAAGCCGATCAGCCCGTCCGCCGCCATGTCGCCGGCATGTGCCCGGTCGATCAGCGTGGCGCCCCAGTAGGCCCAGGCCCGCGCGGCTTCGACAAAGCTTTTCTGCTCCATCAGGTTGCGGCGGATGTCGGGGTGGACGATCAGCGGGTCGGCCGGTCCGTCCGGGTTCTTGGCGCCGGTCACGTCGCGGCCCTGAAGCCGATCCTTCGCGTAAGTCAGCGCGTTCTGGTAGGCGGCTTCCGCCACCGCATAGCCTTGCAGCGCCACGCCAAGCCGGGCCTCGTTCATCATCGTGAACATGGCCTTCATGCCCTTGTGCAGATCGCCCAAGAGCCAGCCCGTCGCCCCGTCGTAGTTCATCACGCAGGTCGCGTTGCCGTGGATGCCCATCTTTTCTTCGACCTTGCCGACCGAAACGGCATTGCGGTCGCCCAGAGAGCCGTCGTCGTTCACCAGGACCTTCGGCACGATGAACAGGCTGATGCCTTTCGTCCCCTCGCCGCCGCCGGGGGCCTTGGCCAGCACCAGATGGACGATGTTCGACGCCAGGTCATGATCGCCGGCCGAGATGAAGATCTTCTGCCCGGTGATCCTGTAGGATCCGTCCGCCTGCGGTTCTGCCTTGGTGCGCAACAAGCCCAGATCGGTGCCGCAATGCGGTTCCGTCAGGTTCATCGTGCCGGTCCATTCGCAGCTGACCATCTTCGGCAGCCACTTCGCCTTCTGCTCGTCGGTCCCATGCACCTTGATCGCCGAATAGGCGCCGTGGGTCAGACCCTGGTACATGTTGAAGGCCATGTTGGCCGAGACGAAGGTCTCGTTCACCGCCGTATGCATCAGGTAGGGCAGGCCCTGACCGCCATGTTCCGGCGCCGCATCCAGCGACATCCAGCCGCCTTCGCGCAGGGTGTCGAAGGCCTGCCTGAAGCCCTTGGGCGTCCGGACCACGCCGTTTTCCAGCACGCAGCCCTGAACGTCGCCGACGATGTTCAGGGGGGTCAGGATATCCTGGCTGACCTTTGCCGCTTCGTCGAACACCGCCTGGGTAAAGCTTCTGTCCAGATCCGCATAGCCGGGAATGTCGGCGTCCGAAACCTTCAGAACCTCATGCAGCACGAACTGCATGTCCTTCACGGGGGCGGTATAGCTGGGCATCTTGTCCTCTTCCCTCTTGCGCCCGGAGGGGCGCGTGTCGTTCAGGCCGCGCGGTCGGGCACCAGGCCCTTGGCTTCGGCATCCTTCAGCTCGGCTTGCAGCTCGGCGATCGCCAGGTCCAGCTCGGTGCGCTGGGCTTCCATCTCGGCCAGGCGTTTCCGGCCCAGCTCATAGGCCTTCTGGCGCTGGGCGGTCAGCCCGCCGTCGCGGTCGTAAAGGTCCAGCGTCTGCCGGATGTCCTCCAGACTGAAGCCGAAGCGCTTGCCGCGCAGGATCAGCGCCAGCCGCGCCCGGTCGCGCCGGGTGAACAGCCGCCGTGTCCCCATCCGGATCGGGGTCAACAGCTCCTTGGCCTCATAGAAGCGCAGGGTGCGGGGGGTGACATCGTAGGCATCGCACATCTGGCGGATGGTCATCACATCGGTTGGAATATCGGATTTCATCGTCAAGCTCGTCGTCGGGGAATGCATCATGGCCGGCAGATGCAAACCCCGGGACATGATTACCAGAGCAGTTGACGTTAACGTCACTGTGACGTCACGTCAGAATTCCACCTGACGTGAAGTCAGTCGGCAGAGGGCAACCATGCGGGTGACGCCGCGGCAAGGACCGGGCTTGCCAGCCCGGCCCTTGCGGTCTTTCGCTGGGGCGGATCACCGCAGAACCATGCCCTCGGGCCAGGTCAGCACATGTTCCAGCGTGATGGTCTGCCTTGCCCCTGCGGCAAGGTCGAACTCCCAGGCCAGGATGCCGCGCTGGCCTTCGACGTCGGTTTCCATCGGGGCCGGGCTTGCGGTGACTTCGATCTCCAGCGCGTCCTGCTCGCTGTAGGGCACCTGGTCCAGAAGGCGGACCGGCCAGGCCTCGGCGCCGGTGTTCTCGACCGTGATGACCGCGCTTTCCCTTTGCTGGTTGCTGCTGGTGAACACCCCCGTTTCGCCCGCCTCGCGCAGTGGCATTTCGCGCTTGACCCGCAGGGTCTCGATGGCCCCGAAGCCCAGGTCCGTCTCGACCCCCGGCGCGATCACGTCCAGCCAGGTCGAGCCGACCAGAACCCCTTCCCAGAACAGCATGGCCTGACCGGGAAGCAGTGGCTCCTCGCTGGCGTTGATGAAGCTGGCCATGACGAAGGCGGTATCGTCAAGACGGGGCACGGCGACGGCTTCCACCACCGGCGCGAAGTCCAGACTGTCCAGCGCAAGACGCAGGTTTTCGGCCCCGGTCGCGACTGTGACCGGTTCGGGATACTGGTAGACGACCGTGTCGCCGTCATAGGCCATCGCAGCCGTGACCGGAGCGGCGGCGGCCTCTGGTGCCGGGGCAGTCTCATGCAGCGCGCTGTCGGTGCCGTAAGCCTTCCGGGAAAGCTCCTCGACGTCCGCCTCCGGCCCGATGGACCGCAATTCCGGCCAAAGCTGCGAGGGTGCAGACTGCTCGCTGGGCCGCGAGGAGGACAGCGTCAGCGCGACGCCATCCCAATCCTCGCCGGTGAACTGGCTCACCAGCACCGAGCGGTCGAGGGTCAGCCTGTCGCCGCCGTCCCGCGTCAGGTTCAGGTCGTAGACCGGCTGCCAGCTGGCGTTGCCGACGTATTGGGTGATCGTCACCCTGGCCTCGCCGGCCCCGGACGCCGTCACCGCGACCGACAGCGCGGTAAAGTCCATGTCGGCCGAAGGCAGCGCGTCATAGGCCGCCCGGGCCTTGGCCAGCGCCTCCTGCGCCTTTGTCACCGCCTGCTGGACCGGCGGCAGGTCCGCCTTGGCGGCAAGGGCGGACTGGCGGGCGGCCAGAGTTTCGCTCCCGATCATTGCGGCCATCGCCCGGATCGTCTCGGGCGTCGCGCCGTCCGGCAGCGCGCCGGTGAACGACGACAGGAACCGCACCCGAGCCTCTGCGGCTTCGACCTTTGCGGTGATCGCCTCCAGCGTCAGCTGTGCGGTGTCGGCGGCGGCTTGGGCGGCCTCGACCTGCGCCTTGGCCGACTGCTGCGCTTCGGTCAGCGGGTCCTCGCGCGGGGGCAGCCGGTCGGCGCGCAGGTTGAAGGCGCCAAGTCGCACGCCGTCGGACGCGCCAAGTCGGATCAGGCCGGGGTCGCTGTCACGGGGCAGGTCGGTGACCAGCAGCTCGTGGCGTCCGGCGGAGGGGGCGGTGAAGCTCACTTCCCGCGTCAGCCTGGCGCCGTCCGGGTAGACGGTCACTGCGGTGATCCGGCTGGTGGCGGGAAGGGTGTCGGCAAGGGCCGGCACCGTGGCAGAGGCAAGCAGGACGGCAAGCAGGGCGCGCATCGGCGAAGGGCCTTTCGGTTGAGGTCGCCGGGACGGTAGGCCCCTGGTGACGGGCGCGGCAAGGCCGGGAAACCCGTCCCAAGGATTTCGCCCCCGGCGCGCGTCAAGCCATGTTGAACTGTGCGGGATCGGGTCCGCACCGCGCGCCTTCGTCCAGAGTGGCGATCGCGGCCATCTCGGCATCGGTCAGGGTGAAGTCGAACAGCGCCAGATTCTCGGCCAGCCCCGCCTCGCGGGTGGACCGGGGAATGACCGAGGCGCCGATCTGGATGTGCCAGCGCAGGATCACCTGCGCCGGGGATTTGCCCGTGCGGCGGGCTGCGGCCTGCACCGGGGCGGCGCCGAAGCTGCGGCCCTGGCCCAGCGGCGTCCAGCTTTGCGTGACGATCCCGTGCCTGTCATGAAAGGCGCGCAATGCAGCCTGTTGCAGACGCGGGTTGATCTCGATCTGGTTGACGGCGGGGGTGACGCCAGTCTCGCCGATGATCCGCTGAAGCTGCGGCTCCTGGAAGTTCGACACGCCGATGGACAGGGCGCGCCCGCTGTCCCGCAGTCGGATCAGCGCGCGCCAGGTGTCAAGGTAAAGGTCGTTGGCCGGGCAGGGCCAGTGGATCAACAGAAGGTCCACATGATCGAGGCCAAGCCGCGTCAGGCTCGCCTCCGCCGCGCGGACCGCCTTGTCGAAACCCTGCTCGCTGTTCCAGACCTTCGTGGTGACAAAGACCTGATCCCGCGGCAGGCCCGACCGGCGGATGCCCTCGCCCTGGCCTTGCTCGTTGCCATAGATCGCTGCGCCATCGACCAGCCGGTAGCCCATCCGCAAAGCGGTGGCCGTGGTTTCAGCGGTGATGGCGGCGGGGACCTGCCAGAGGCCGAAGCCAAGCTGCGGGATCTGGCGGCCGTCGTTCAGGGAAAGCGTCCGGGTCATCGGTGGTCTCCTGTCGGGTGACAGCAAAGCCCGTGCGGCGCGTGGGTGCAAGGGGTCAGGGTCGGGCCAGGGCCTGGGCAGCAATTCCCGGCTGAGGGTGGCCCGGAAAGCCGCGGCCAAAGCGGCGGACGAGGGCCATGTAGGCCGGGCCGACCTGGCTTGACTTGGCAAGGCTGCGGCCGGAGGCGACGTCGCTCAGGACAAGACCGCCGCCCGAGGGGACATAGCGCAGCCCACGCTCGCGAAGTGCGTCTTGCACCTGCGCCCAATCCTCGGACACCGCCAGCGCCTCTGCGACGAGAAGCCGAAGGCGCACGAGGAGCCGCTCGTCGATGCCTTCGGCACTCCTCGCTCTGCGTCGCTCGCAGCGCTGGACTTCGAGGCGGACCAGCTCGCGCAGCACGGCGCCGGGCGTTTCGTCCCGCGCCCGGCACAGCGTCACGAACCGCCGCCACAGCACGTCATCGCAATGAAAAAGGGTCTCGGCCATAGGCCAAGACCCTTGCATATCAGGGTAAAGAAACCCTTAGCCCTTCTTCAGGACCTTGGACCCCAGCAGCTCGGCGATCTGCACCGCGTTCAGGGCCGCACCCTTGCGCAGGTTGTCGGACACGCACCACAGCGACAGTCCGTTGTCGATGGTACTGTCCTGCCGCACGCGGCTGACATAGGTCGCATATTCGCCCACACATTCGATGGGGGTGATGTAGCCACCGGGTTCGCGCTTGTCGATCAGCATGATGCCGGGCGCCTCGCGCAGGATGTCCTGGGCTTCCTGCCAGTCCAGGAAATCCTCGAACTCGATGTTGATCGCCTCGGAGTGGCCGACAAAGACCGGCACGCGGACGCAGGTGGCAGTGACCTTGATCTTCGGGTCGAGGATCTTCTTCGTCTCGGCCACCATCTTCCATTCTTCCTTGGTCTCGCCGGAATCAAGGAAGACGTCGATCTGCGGGATCACGTTGAAGGCGATCTGCTTCTGGAATTTCCGGGCCGGAACGTCGTCCACCGGGTTGTAGATCGACTTGGTCTGGTTCCACAGCTCGTCCATCCCTTCCTTCCCGGCGCCCGAGACGGATTGATAGGTCGCAACGACAACACGCTTGATCCGGGCGCGGTCATGCAGCGGCTTCAGCGCCACGACCATCTGCGCGGTCGAGCAGTTGGGGTTGGCGATGATGTTCTTCCTGGCGTAGCCGTGGATCGCCTCGGCGTTCACTTCCGGCACGATCAGCGGCACGTCGGCGTCGTAGCGGTAGAGGCTGGAGTTGTCGATCACCACGCAGCCGACAGCGGCGGCTTTCGGTGCGTAGATCTTGGTCGCTTCGGACCCGACGGCGAACAGCGCGATGTCCCAGCCGGTGAAGTCGAAGGTGTCCAGGTCCTTGGTCTTCAAGGTCTTGTCGCCAAAGCTGACTTCAGTGCCCAGAGATTTGCGCGACGCCAGCGCCACGATCTCGTCCACGGGAAACTCGCGCTCGGCGAGGATGTTCAGCATTTCGCGGCCCACGTTGCCCGTGGCACCCGCGACGACGACCTTGTAGCCCATCGGGGTTCTCCTTTGATCGTCCCAAAGGTGGGACGGGCGGCTGTTAGCGCATGGCCCGCGCGGGGGGAAGCGGATTCGACGGGACGGGCGTCAGTGCGGCCGGTCCCGTGACAGAAGATAGACGGCCAGGCCGATGGCGGTGGTCACGGCGAAGAACAGGAACACGGCCTCATAGGGCGCGGCAGCAGGGGTGGGCGGCGCTGCGGCGTGCAGGCGTCCGGTCACGATCTGGGCGATCCCGATGGGCGCGATGCCGAAGAAGTTCAGAAGAGTCACCCCCCGGCCCGTCAGGTGCGGCGGCACGAAGGACCGGCCGTGGGCCAGCACGATGGGAAAGCTTGCGCCGAAGAACCCGACCGCGATCAGCAGCGCCGTCGCCACCGCCGCAGGCGCCGCCGCGAACCACCACAGACCGAACAGGCACGCCAGCGTCACCGCGTTGCCCACCACCACCACCAGCTTGGGCCGCCCCAGCCAGCGGTCCAGCGGCCCGTAGGCGAAATTGCCCGCCACCATCGCCAGCCCCATCCACAGGCTGATCTCGCCGATCCCAAGCTGGTCCGCGCCCTGGACATCGGCGAAATACGGCCCGATCCACAGCCCCCGCAGCCCGGCGATGGGGGCATAGCAGACCATCATCATGATCAGGATCGGCCAGAGGACCGGCATCTTCAGCAGTTCCAGAAACGAGCCCGTCCGCGCCCCCTCCAGCCGCTCCGGGTCGCGCACAAGAAACAGGATCACCAGCGCCACTGCCCCGGTGATCGCGGCGATGCCCAGCACCGTCTCGCGCCAGCCGAAGGCGGCGACAGCCCAGGACAGGGGCAGGGACGATGCGACGTTGCCCAAGGTGCCCACCCCCAGCGTCAGCGCGGCGAGCGTGCTGAAGGCGGCGGCAGAGAACTGGCGGGCGAAGATGAAGTAGCTGGCCATCAGGACCGGCGCGCAGCCGATCCCGATCAGTGTCATCGCCAGCTTGATCTGCATCGCCCCGGTCGCCTGGCTGAACAGAACCGCCCCGGCAGCCGCCAGCGCCAGTAGGACTCCGGTCGTCAGTCGGGGTCCGACCCGGTCCAGCCAGACCCCGATCGGGATCTGCATCGCGGCAAAGGCCAGGAACAGCCAGCCCGAGGCCGAGGCGAGGTCGGCCGCCGTGACGCCCAGGTCCGCGGTCAGAACCGGGCTCATCACCGCCAGGAAGGCGCGGTAGAACTGACTTAGCACATAGGCCAGGACAAGGGCGGCGATACCGACTTTCACGAAGGGACTTCCAAGGTTCGGCTCAGGCCGGTTGCGCGACCATCTGGCGCTCGCGGATCGGCAGGTGGACGATGGCCGAGAAGGCCCCGACCCCGACCCCGATCCACCAGACCAGCGTGTAATCGCCGTTCAGATCATACATCCGGCCCCCCAGCCAGACCCCCAGGAACCCGCCGATCTGGTGGGACAGGAACACCACGCCATACAGCGTGCCCATGTAGCGGATGCCGTAGATATGCGCGACCAACCCGCTGGTCAGCGGCACGGTCGCCAGCCACAAAGCCCCCATCACCGCCGAAAAGATCAGCACCGAGACCGGGGTGATCGGCAACAGGATGAATGCCGCCGCCGCGATGGTGCGGCCGACATAGATCCAGAACAGCAGGTACTTCTTGGTGTAGCGCTTGCCCAGATAGCCCGCCGTCAACGTGCCCACGATGTTGAACAGCCCGATCACCGCGATGGACACCGCCCCCAGCGCCGAGGTCGTGGTGATCCCGAGTCCGGCCAGCATCGACCCCGCGTCGATGGGCGAGCAAA
>PNNE01000363.1 GCA_013824055.1 Rhodobacter sp.
CCCGCCCCGCGGTTTCGGCCGCGATGTCCAGCGCCTGGCCCAGCACCATCCCGTCGATCCCCGAGGCGCGCGCCAGCCCGCTCACCAACTCCATCCGCACGTCCGAGGACCCCAGCGCCGGGTCGCACAGCAGTTCGAAAGCCAGCGTCTGCAGGGCATCCCCCGCCAGCACCGCCGTCGCCTCGTCCCACTTCTTGTGAACCGTCGGCTGCCCGCGCCGCAGGTCGTCGTCGTCCATGCAGGGCAGATCATCGTGCACGAGGGAATAGGCGTGCAGCGCCTCGATCGCCGCCGCCGCACTTGCCGCCCGGTTCTCGGGAACCCCCAGCATCCGCGCGCCCTCCAGCACCAGGAACCCGCGCAACCGCTTGCCGCCCCGCACCGCGTACCGCATCGCATGCGTCACCGGCTGGTCCGCGCGCCCGTCCAGAGCAGCCAGCAACCGCGCCTCGCACAGCGCCGCGTCCGCCGCCAGCCGCTGCGAGAAGGTCACATCCCCTCCGCCGGGGTCGTGCCCACCGCCCGACCTTCCTGCGCGCGGATCAGCTCTACCTTCTCTTCGGCCTCGGCCAGCTTCTTCGCGCAATGCGCCTTCAGCGCGGCGCCCCGTTCGTACAGCGCAATCGACTGTTCCAGCGGCACTTCGCCCCGTTCCAGCGCCCCCACGACCTGCTCCAGGGCGACCATCGCCTCTTCAAAGCTCATCGTCTCCACCGCCTTGTCGCTCATCGGCCCCGCTCCTCCAGCACGCCCACATGCGCGGCCACGGATGCCGCCAGCGCCTGCAGATCATAGCCACCCTCCAGGGACGATACCACCCGCCCCCCGGCGAAATCGCACAAGCGGTCGGTGAGCCAGCGATAGTCCTCCGCCTGCCACGCCAACCCGGCCAGCGGATCCTCCGCATGGGCATCGAAACCCGCCGATATGAGCAGCATCTCAGGTTCCCAGGCCGCCAGCGCCGGGAAAATCACGCCCTCATACAGCTCCCGCAGCGCCCGGCCCCCAGACCCCGAACGCAAGGGTGCGTTCAGGATCTGTCCGTGCGCGCCCCGTTCCTCTGGCCGCCCGGTGCCGGGATAGAGCGGCATCTGGTGCGACGAGACGAACAGGCACCGCCCTTCGTCCCACAACAGATCCTGCGTCCCGTTCCCGTGATGAACGTCGAAATCCACCACCGCGATGCGGCCAAGCCCATGATGATCCAGCGCCCGCTTCGCCGCGATGGCCACCGTCCCGAAGAGACAGAACCCCATCGCCACCTCGCGCTCCGCATGGTGCCCCGGCGGCCGTCCCGCGACGAAGGCCGTCTTCGCCTCCCCGCTCACCACCGCATCCACGGCCGCGCAGATCCCTCCGACCGCCCGCATCGCCGCCTGATACGATCCCGGCGACAGGAAGGTATCCCCGTCCAGCTGCGCCCAGCCCTCGACCGGCACCGCCGCCTTCACCCGCGCCAGATACCCCGCCGGATGACAGCGCAGCACCTCGGTCTCCTCGCCCGGGGGACATCCCCGCCGCTCCACCGCCAGTCCGGCAAGCCCCCGCTCCACGGCGTCCAACCGCTCCACCCGCTCGGGATGCCCTGGAGGAGTCAGGTGGCCGCGAAACGCCGCATCCGTGAAGACAAGCACCGCACTGCCCTTTCATCTGTCCAGAAACATCCCCGCACGCAGGTCAGCGCCGCCGGGGCCGACCACAGCCTAATCCGGCTGCAGCATGTAGCCCTCACCGCGCACTGTCTGCAGATAGCGCGGCGCCTTCGGGTCGTCCTCGATCTTCCGCCGCAGCCGGGTGATCTGCACGTCGACTGCCCGCTCTTGCGCCGCATCCTCGCTGGCAGTCTCTCCCACCAGCCTTTCCCGACTGAGCGCCACGCCCGGTTGCGCGGCAAACACCCGCATCAGGGCCGCCTCGGTCGCCGTCAGCCGAACCGGAGCCTCGCCACGCCACATCTCGCCGCGGTCAAGGTCATAGCGCACCGCGCCCAGGTGCAGGATCTGCCGCACCGGCTCGGCCGCCTTGACCTGGGGCACCCGGCGCAGGATCGCATTGATCCGCAGCAACAGCTCTTTCGGCTCGAACGGCTTGACCAGATAGTCGTCCGCCCCTGCCTCCAGCCCCTCGATCCGGTTCGCCGATTCCCCCCGCGCGGTCAGCAGCAGGATCGGAGTCGCCATCTTCTTGCGCAGATCCCTGGTCAGCGTGACGCCATCCTCGCCCGGCATCATCACGTCCATCACGATCAGGTCGAACTCCAACCCGGCCAGGATCTTCCGCGCCTGAGAAGCATCGCGCGCGACAGATACCAGAAACCCGTTCCGCATCAGGAACTTCTGCAGCAGACCCCGAATCCGTTCGTCATCGTCGACGATCAGCAGATGCGCGTCCGGGACCATCAGCCGCCCTCCTTCAGGCGGTTGTACTGACGCCGCATTTCGGGGTCCATCATCGCCTCCAGCACCTGCCGGAAACCCTGTACCGCCTGCGGCCCCGCCGCCCGATACGCCGCCCGCATCCGCGCCCGCTGCGCGTCCGACAATTCCCGCTCCAGCATCTGTCCCTTGTCCGTCAAATGCAGATGCCGTTCCCGCGCATCCACCTTGCCCTTTTCACTGCGAACAAGGCCATCCTCGATCAAGGTCCGCAACACACGATTCAACGACTGCTTTGTAACACCAAGGATCAGGAGCAGGTTCGAAACCGTCGTCCCCGGCGAGCGATGGATGAAATGGATCGCCCGATGATGCGCCCGGCCATAGTCCATCCCCTCCAGAATCCGGTCCGGGTCCGCCGTGAAGCCGCGATAGGCGAAGAACATCGCCTCGATGCCTTTGCGCAGCTGCTCGTCCGTCAGGAACAGCAGGTTTTCGCCACCCGGTGTCTCGGCCATTGGGTACTCCTTCCCGGCGAATTTACGTCAGCCTTGTTGACTTTCCAAGTACGAACCCATAATTCCTGTCCGATTTCGCGCAAGAATCTGTCCGAAGCGGACCTTTCAGGCGCAACTTTCGCAAAGCTGGAGGCAAAGATGGCAGGATACGACGATCGCGACGGGTTCATCTGGATGGATGGCAAGCTGGTGGAATGGCGTTCCGCGAACGTCCACATCCTGACCCATGCCCTGCATTATGCCTCGTCGGTCTTTGAGGGCGAACGCTGCTACAACGGCAAGATCTTCAAAGGCCACGAACATTCGCTGCGCCTGCTGGAATCTGGTCGCCTCCTGGACATGCCGATCCCCTATACCGCCGAACAGATCGACGCCGCAAAGGAAGAGGTCCTCAAGGCCAACGGCCTGACCGACGCCTATGTCCGCGCCATCGCCTTTCGTGGTGCGGGGGACGAAATGGGCGTCGGCTCGCTGGGCAACCCGGTCCGTCTGGCCATCGCCTGCTGGTCCTGGGGCGCCTATTACGGCGACGCCAAGATGAAGGGCGCCAAGCTTGACATCGCCAAGTGGAAACGCCCCTCGCCCGAAACCATCCCCACTGCCGCAAAGGCCGCCGGGCTTTACATGATCTGCACCATGTCCAAGCACGCCGCGATCGCCAAGGGCTGCTCGGACGCGCTGTTCTACGACTTTCGCGGCTATGTGGCCGAGGCGACGGGCGCCAACATCTTCTTCGTCAAGGATGGCGAGGTTCACACCCCGAACCCCGACTGCATCCTGAACGGCATCACCCGGCAAACCGTGATCGGGATGCTGAAGGACATGCAGATCAAGGTCCACGAACGCTATATCATGCCCGAGGAACTGGCGACCTTCGAACAGTGCTGGCTGACCGGCACCGCCGCCGAGGTGACGCCCGTCGGCCAGATCGGCGACCACACCTTCGAAGTGGGCGACCTGACCAGGCGCGTCGCGACGGAATACGAAAAGCTCGTCCGGTCCTGACATCTCGGGCACGCCTGCAAAGGCCGGGCGCTGCACCCGGCCTTTGTCACGTCAGCCCAAGGGTCAGACCACCTCGGTCACGACCTCGATATTGCCCTTGGTCGCGTTGGAGTAGGGGCAGATGAAGTGGCCGCGCTCGGCGATCCTTTCCGCCACCGCGCGGTCGACGCCCGGCATCGTCACCACCAGGCGGACCTTCAGCCCGAACCCACCGTCCGAGCGACCGCCGATTCCGACATGCGCGTTGACCGTCGCCGAGTCCGGCACGGTGCCCAGCTTCTCGCTGGTCGCCGCAAAGCGCATCGCCCCCAGATAGCAGGCGGCATAGCCCACCGCGAACAGCTCTTCCGGGTTGTGGCCCAGGCCCGAGCCGCCCAGCTCTTTCGGGCTGGTCATCGTCACCGTCAACTGGCCGTTCACCAGGCCTGACGTTCCGTTGCGCCCGCCGCCGGTGGCCTTGGCCTCGGTCCAATACTTTGCGTCTACCGACATCTCAGTCTCCTGCCTTAAATTAAATCGTGCACGATATAAATAGGCGGGGATCGGCATCCTGTCAACCGCTTGCATTTTCATCGCGGGCGATATAATATCCCGCGCATGACCCTTTCCCCTGCCGACATGCTTTGCTTCGCGTTGCACTCGACCGCCCATGCGGTCCATGCCGCCTATGCGCCGCTGTTGCAGCCTCTGGGCCTGACCTACCCGCAGTATCTGGTGTTGTCCTCGCTGGCGACCGTCGAAGGACAGACCGTCGGGCAGCTGGGGGCCGATCTGCGGCTGGAATCGAACACCCTGACCCCTCTGCTCAAGCGGATGGAGGGTGCCGGTTGGGTCCGCCGCAGCCGCGACAGCAAGGACGAACGTCAGGTGCGGCTGTCGCTGACCGCCGACGGCCGGGCGCTTGCCGACCGCACCTCGGACCTGCCGCGCGTCTTTGCGGAAAAGACCGGCGTGCCGATGGCCGACCTTGCCGACTTGCGCGACATCCTGGCTGCGCTGCGCGACCGGCTGAAACCGGCCAAGGCTTGACCGAAGGTCAAGCCAGCGACTGATTTCGCTTGGAAAATCTCCTGAGGACCCTCAGGCCGTCCGGCCCCGCTCGATGCGGAGGAACTGGATCAACCGGCTGGCCCCGGACTTGCCCCGCGGGCGCTGCCAGGTTTCCCTGGGTTTCCGGGCAAGACGCAGGAAGTGCTTCACCCGGCCCCCGGTCGTCCGGCTGCGATGATCGGCAAGATGACGGCTCATGCTTTCCTCCCAGGCTGCATCAGGCCCACGATCCTGCACCCGAATCACCGCTCCGCCAAGCCTGTTGACCTGGCCTGCCAGCATGAACCGGCCGAGAACCGCTTGCCCTTCCGCGCGCGCCCCGACTAGTCTCGCCGCCAGCACGAGCGGGGGGGGAGACGATGCGACTGCAAGGCAAGACCATCCTGATCACGGCAGCGGGCCAGGGCATCGGCCGCGCCAGCGCCATCGCCTGTGCCCGCGAAGGCGCCACCGTGATCGCCACGGACCGCGACGCGGCCCTTCTTTCCGGCCTGGAGATGGAGACCCACCCCCTCGACGTCACCGACGCCGCCGCCATCACCGCGCTGCGCGACCGCCTCCCGCCGCTCGATGGCCTGTTCAACTGTGCGGGCTTCGTCGCGAACGGCAGCATCCTTGACGTGACCGACCGTGACTGGGACTTCTCCTTCGAGCTCAACGTGAAGTCGATGTTCCACACCTGCCGCGCCTTCATTCCCGGCATGCTGGATCGCGCGAAGGTCACCGGCACCGCGTCGGTCCTGAACATGGCGTCGGTGGCCTCGTCGGTCAAAGGCTTGCCCAATCGCACGGCCTACGGCGCCACCAAGGCTGCCGTGATCGGCCTGACCAAGGCCATCGCTGCCGACTTCGTGAAGACCGGGCTGCGCTGCAACGCGCTTTGCCCCGGCACCGTGGACACCCCCAGCCTGCGCGGTCGCATCGGGTCAGCCGCCGATCCGGTCCAGGCCGAAAAGGACTTCATCGCCCGCCAGCCGATGGGCCGCCTTGCCACCACGGACGACATCACCCCGATGGTCGTCTTCCTGCTCTCTGACGAAAGCCGCTTCGTGTCCGGCCAGGCCTGCCTGGTCGACGGCGGCATCACGATCTAAGCGAAAGGACCTGCCATGAAACTGCTGCGCTACGGGCCGAAAGGCGCCGAGAAACCCGGTCTTCTTGATGCAAACGGCCAGGTTCGCGACCTCTCCGCCCATGTGACCGACATCGGCGGCGCTGCCCTGTCGCCCGAGACGCTTCAGCGCCTCGCGTCGCTGGACCCGACGTCGCTCCCCCTTGTTCCGGGCGTGCCCCAGACGGACCTGCGCCTGGGACCTTGCGTCGGCGGCACCCGCAAGTTCATCTGCATCGGCCTGAACTACGCCGACCACGCCGCCGAAACCGGCGCGGCCATCCCGACCGAGCCTGTCGTCTTCAACAAATGGATCACCGCCATGTGCGGCCCCGACGACGACGTCGAAATCCCCCGCGGATCCGTCAAGACCGACTGGGAGGTGGAACTCGGCGTCGTCATCGGCACCGGGGGCAAATACATCGACGAAGCGGACGCGCTCGACCACGTTGCCGGCTACTGCGTGATCAACGACGTGTCGGAACGCGAATACCAGACCGAACGCGGCGGCACCTGGGACAAGGGCAAGGGTTGCGACACCTTCGGCCCGACCGGCCCCTGGCTGGTCACGAAGGACGAGGCCGGCGACATCGGCAACCTCAAGATGTGGCTCGACGTCGACGGCCACCGCTACCAGGACGGCTCCACCGCCACGATGATCTTTGGCGTAGCGCACATCGTCGCGTACCTGTCGCGCTTCATGTCGCTGGAAGCCGGAGACGTCATCTCCACCGGCACCCCGCCCGGCGTCGGCCTCGGCCAGAAGCCCCCGGTCTACCTCAAGGGTGGCGAGGTGATGCGCCTGGGGATCGAAGGTCTGGGCCAGCAGACCCAGCGCGTCGTGAAGACCTGACATGGACCTGCACCTGCGCGACAAGGTCGTCATCGTCACGGGCGGAGGTTCCGGCATCGGGGCCGCCGTCAGCGAAGTCCTGGCCGAGGAAGGTGCGATCCCCGTGATCCTGACCCGCCGCGCGCCCGATCCTGCGTGGCTGGCCGGGGTCGCAGGCGCCGATGTGGTGCTCGCCGACCTCTCGGACGACGACCAGTGCCGCCGTGCGGTAGCGGAGATCCGCGCCAGGCACGGCCGCATCGACGGCCTGGTGAACAACGCCGGAGCCAACGACTCGGTCGGGATCAAGGCCGGGCCGGAGGCCTTCCGGCAAAGCCTGGACCGCAACCTGGTGCATTACTTCACCCTCGTCCACCTCCTTGCCGACGACCTGCGTGCCACCAGGGGTGCCATCGTCAACGTCGCCTCCAAGACCGCCTTGACGGGGCAGGGCGGCACCTCGGCCTATGTCGCCGCCAAAGCCGCCCAGTTGGGCCTGACCCGCGAATGGGCCGCCGAGTTCCTCAGGGACGGCATCCGCGTCAATGCCGTGATCCCGGCCGAGGTGATGACCCCCCTCTACGCCAACTGGCTGAAAACCTTCGACAACCCGGACGAGCGCCTGGCCGCGATCACCCGCCGCATCCCCTTGGGCCACCGGATGACCACTCCGCGGGAAATCGCCGATACCGTGGTCTTCCTTCTGTCGTCACGAAGCTCGCACACCACCGGCCAGTGGCTTTTCCCGGATGGCGGCTACACCCATCTCGACCGGGCCATCGCAGATTAGGTCAGCCGTGCCATCGCCCAGCGCGCGGCATCGGCCACCGCCGGATCAGGATCGTCCACCAGACCCGCCGCGACGGGGCGCAATGCCGGAAGTCCCGAGTTTCCAATGGCATACAATACATTGCGCACGAACCTGTCGCGCCCGATCCTTTTAATGGGCGAGCCTGCGAACCGCTCCCGGAAGGCGCTGTCGTCAAGGGACGCCAGCTCGGCCAACTCCGGCAGACCCAGTTTCGGCTGATACCCGACATCCCGCGCCGCGACCGCGAACTTGTTCCACGGGCAGACCGCAAGACAGTCGTCGCATCCGTATATACGATTGCCTATACAGGCCCGCAGCTCCGTATCTACAGGGCCCTTGTGCTCGATGGTCAGGTAAGAGATGCAACGCCGCGCATCCAGTTGATATGGCGCGGGAAATGCATTTGTCGGGCAGATGTCCAGACAGGCGGTGCAGGTCCCGCAATGACTGACCTCCGGCGTGTCCGGCTCCAGATCCAGCGTCGTGAAGATCGCCCCCAGAAACACCCAGTTTCCCAGGTCGCGCCCCAAGAGGTTGGTGTGCTTGCCCTGCCAGCCCAGCCCCGCCGCCTGTGCCAGCGGTTTTTCCATGACCGGAGCGGTATCGACAAACACCTTGATCTCGCAGCGCGCGACCTCGACCAGCCAGCGTCCCAGCCGCTTGAGCCGCCGCTTCACCAGATCGTGGTAATCCTTGCCCTGCGCATAGACCGATCACCCCCCGATCCCGCTCGGCCAGACCCGCCATCGGATCACCATCCGGCGTATACGCCTCCGCCAGCATGATCACCGACCGCGCCGCGGGCCAAAGCGCCGCCGCCGACCCCCGCCACGCCTCCCGCTCGGCCATCCAGCCCATCTGCCCGTGCCGCCCTGCGTCCAGAAACGACCGCAACCGCCCCGCCGCCTCTGGCACCGCATCCGGCCGACACACCCCGACCTTCACGAACCCCTCCTCCAGGGCCCGCGCCACAAGCTGCTCTTTCGTCGGCTCTTTCATACTGGGACAAATATCCCGGGGTCCGGGGCGGCGCCCCGGCGGTGCGATCTAGAAATCCAGGTCGGCATAATGCGCCGAGGGCGGGAAGCCCGAGATCTGGTCGGCCAGCAGGGGCCGGAACGACGGCCGCGACTTGATCTTCGCATACCAGTCCTTCAGCACGGCGTGCCGGTTCCAGTCCACGTCGCTGATGTAGTCCAGACAGCTCAGATGCGCCGCCGCGGTGAAATCCGCCAGCGTCATCGCATCCCCGGCCAGCCAGCGCCGCTGGTCCAAGAGCCAGGCCATGTAATCCAGGTGATACTTGATCCGGGTCGAGCCCAGCTTGACGTTCTTCGAATCCGGATAGCCCTGGCCGGTGACCTTCTTGTTCACCCGCTCGTACAACAGCTTCGACGTGACCTCGTTGTGGAACTTGTCGTCGAACCAGGCGCAGAGACGGCGCACCTCGTAGCGCCCCTCGGCCCCCTTCGGCATCAGCGGCGGTTCCGGGGCCAGATCTTCGATGTACTCGCAGATCGCCTGGCTCTCGCTCATCACCCGGGCGCCCATCTTCAGGATCGGCACCTTCCCCGCCGGGTTGCGGCGCAGGAAGTCGGGCGACGGTTCCCAGTACCGTTCCTCGACCAGCTCCACCTCGATCTTCTTTTCGGCCAGCGTCAGGCGCACCTTGCGGCAGAAAGGAGAGAGGGGAACATGGTAAAGTCGATTGCTGGGGCGGTTCATCGGGCGGCGGCCTCCGGTCTTCCCTCCCTCTTGCCGCGCCGGGGGAGGGATTTCAATCCCCGCGCCGGGATCAATCCTCGAAACAGGCGGAACGACCGTCCGCCGCGATGGTCTCGGCGCCCGAGATGATCGCGCGGGTCCGGTTGCGGACAAAGCTGGTCGGCTCGGACGCGCTGCGGTCCTGCGGATCGGGAAGGACCGCCGCCAGGCGCGCCGCCTGCAGCGCCGTCAGATCCTTTGCATCGACGCCGAAATGGTGCTGCGCTGCCGCCTGGACCCCGAAGACGCCCTCGTCGAACTCGGCGACGTTCAGGTAGACCTCAAGGATGCGCTGCTTCGACCAGACCAGCTCGACCACCGGGGTCAGCACAGCCTCCATCGCTTTCCTGATCCAGGTGCGATTGTGCCAGAGGAAGACGTTCTTCACCACCTGCTGGCTGATCGTGCTGGCACCGCGGTTGCTGCCCGCCTCGATCGCGGCCCGGATGGCGGCCATGTCGAAACCCCAGTGATTGCAGAAATTCGCATCCTCCGCCGCCACCGCCGACCGGCCCATCACTGGCGCGATTTCCTCCCAGCTTACCCAGTCCTTCTCGATCCCGCCCAGCCGCCAGGCCTCGCCCAGCTGGTACAGGTTGATCGGCGGAGGGACGAAGCTGAACAGAAGGATCAGTGCCGCATAGAACCCCGCTATGGCACCAAGCCCCCGCCCCAGCCACATGAGCGCGCGCCGCAGCCGCGAACGCGCAACCGGGGGCTCGGCAACTTCGGCCCTCGCCTTGCGCTTGCGCGGTTTGGCCGCCGGGGTGTCCGTGGACTTGCCGCTCATCAGCCGGCTCCGCGCCCAAGGCGGTAGCAGCGACGCATCAGATCAGATCATCCGGCTGGACGGCCCGCTCGGGGATCTGTCCCTGCATGTCGTGCAGCGCCTCTTCCGCTTCGGCGCCGATTCGGGTCTGCAGGATGTGCGGGTTGCCCGCCTGTTTCTGCAATGCTTCGGTAACGCGCTTCGCCCCAAGCAGCCGCACCCGGATCCCGACCGCCGCGCCCCCCGCATCAAGCGAGGTGGCCACCTCTTGCAGGAAGGTGCTGTCCAGCCCGGCGGCCATAAACTGCGAGGCAAGGCCGACGCCGCCCTCGACAGGTTTGCGCCGGTCCAGGAACATCATTCCGATCAGGGTGCCCCAGCGGCCCCCGCCCAGAGGTTTGCCGGAGGCCAGGTCGATCGACTGGTTGACCGAAACCCGCCCCGTTGCGTCGCGGGTGACCACGACGATATCCTCCGGCTCGGTCCCGGCCTCCTGCTGCAAGGCCACCAGGCTTTCGCCCGCGACGAAGGCCGCGGTCTGGCTGCGATACGCGGCGATGATCAGATCGGACAACGAAGGCTCCACGGGCAGGTCGGATTCGACGACAGTCTAGGTGCTAGCGCAAATCTGCAACAAGTGGAAATGCCTGGCCCGGCCCGGTCGCGGAACCTGGCCCGCCCCACCGATTGTCGGACCATTCCTGCCGACCCACTTGCCCGCAGGCCCGTTTCAACCCTATGTGCCCCGGCAGCAGGACAGGTCGGGGCAGGTTGGGAGGCAGCATGATCTCGCGCGGGTTTACCAAGGGCGACGCGATGTCGGAGGCCGTCTACTCTGACTGCGAGCGGTATCGCTATCTTCTGACCCGAACCTGGGCGCCGGGGCCGAAGGCGCTTTTCGTGATGCTGAACCCCTCTACCGCGACCGAGATGCAGAACGACCCCACGGTGGAGCGTTGCGAACGCCGGGCGCGCGCCTTGGGGTTCGGTGCGTTCCGTGTCACCAACATCTTCGCCTATCGGGCCACCGATCCCCGCGTGATGCGCGCCGTGGACGACCCGGTCGGGCCGGCGAATGACGACGCCATCCGCGACAGTGCCGACTGGGCCGACATGATCGTCTGCGCCTGGGGCAATCACGGCCTGCATCTTGGCCGCGGCGCCACCGTCACCACCCTGTTGCGGACGACGGGCGGGTCACTGCATCACCTTGGGCTGACCGGGCAGAACCAGCCCCGCCACCCGCTTTACGTCAGCTACGACCAGACCCCGCAGCCCTGGTGACGGCCTCATGCGGCGGACAGCCGGATGTCCGCCACGTTGACCGGCCCGCCGTAGACGACTGCCACCTTCGACCCGTCGATGAACACCGACTGCCCGCTGCCCGAGGCGTTGGGCTCGATGGTCACGACCGGATCGGTGTGCACCTCTGCGTCATAGACGATCACCAGCTGGTCCTGCCCGGGGTCATAGTCCAGAATCTGCGCGACCTGGCTTTCGTTCATCCACTCCTGCAGGATGAACTCGTCCTTGCCTGTCCCGCCCGAGGCATGGTCGCCCGCCCCGACAAGGATCCGGTCATCGCCATCCTGGCCGTTCAGGAAATCGGCCTCTTGCGGTTGACCCGCGGCCTCGACCCCGAAGATGACATCGTTGCCGGCTCCGCCGTCGATTTCGTCGCGACCGGCCCCGCCGATCAGGGTGTCATTGCCCGCACCGCCCAGCAGCCAGTCGTCATCCTCGTCGCCAGTCAGCCAGTCGTCCCCGGTTCCGCCGATCAGGCTGTCGTTGCCTGCGCCACCGTGCAGGGTGTCGTTGCCTTCGCTGCCCATCAGCGAATCGCGACCCTCGCCACCGTCGACAAGGTCATTGCCGGCCTGCCCCTGGATCGTGTCATTGCCCGCCGCGCCGTAGATGCTGTCATCACCGTCGCCGGCCCAGACCGCATCATTGCCGTCCCCCGCGTCGATCCAGTCGTCACCGCCGCGCCCGTCGATCTGGTCGGCCCCGCCATTGCCCCTGATCTCGTCACCCGCACCGAAGCCGGAGATCAGATCGCTGCCTTGCCCACCCGCCAGCGTCGCGGCATCGTCGGGCAGCTCTGGCCGATCGTCCGAGGTGGGGATCGTCGGGTCATTGCCCAGATCGTCCAGCAGGTTGCCCCGGTCGATCAGGTCATCTTCGTCTTCGGGCGGCGGAATCGTATCCCCGTCCTCCTCCGCGCCCTCGGACCGCTGCGACATCAGCGCATCGGCCGCGAGTCCGGCCATCATCACGCCAAAAAGGCCAAACAAGGCAAACAACCGCGATACTCCCTACTGCACCGACCTTCTGCACGGCTGTCGCACTGTCACGTTAACCTTCTGGCAACATACGAGAATTCCCCATCAGAATACCACCTGGCTTGTCATTTCCAAAGCGGCGAGATGGTCGGGGCACCGGGAATCTGGTGACATCTTTAACGACCCGTCACGCCCTTCAGCGCGAATCCGCTTCCCTTGCCGGGCGATTCCGCGTAGATGCCCGCATCCGCCGCAAGGACGGACCCTCCAAGGGCCCTGCTGGACGACATCCCGGCTTGTGCCATCACCTTAGCCAAGGAGACCCCGATGTCGATCACTGTCGAAGAAAAAGCCCGCCTGATCAAGGAATACGCGACCAAAGAGAACGACACCGGCTCGCCGGAAGTTCAGGTCTCGATCCTGTCGTCGCGCATCGCCACGCTGACCGAGCATTTCAAGGGCCACAAGAAGGACAACCACTCGCGTCGTGGCCTTCTGATGATGGTGGCCAAGCGCCGCAAGCTGTTGGACTACCTCAAGAAGACGGACGAAGCGCGGTACACCTCGCTGATCGCCCGCCTCGGCCTGCGCCGCTGAGTCCGGCCAAAGGTCACGCAACGCCCGCGCCCCAAAGGCGCGGGCGTCTTGCGTTGCCCTTGTGCCGACGCCTGACCATATTCACTGCAAACGGAGGGCATCATGGCTGACGACAGATTTCCCGGCTGGCACGGCACCACCATCCTTGCCGTGCGTCGCGGTGGCGAGGTCGTGGTGGCGGGCGATGGTCAGGTCTCGCTGGGTCAGACCGTGATCAAAGGCACCGCCCGCAAGGTCCGCCGCCTGTCTCCGGGCGGGCATGACGTCGTCTGCGGGTTCGCCGGGTCGACCGCCGACGCCTTCACCCTGCTGGAACGGCTGGAGAAAAAGCTGGAATCCGCCCCCGGCCAGCTGGCCCGCGCCTGCGTCGATCTGGCGAAGGACTGGCGGATGGACAAGTACCTGCGCAACCTGGAAGCCATGCTGATCGTCACCGATGGCACCGCGCTGTTCGTCATCACCGGCGCCGGAGACGTGCTGGAGCCCGAGCATGACGTCGCTGCCATCGGGTCGGGCGGCAACTTCGCCCTTGCCGCGGCCAGGGGTCTGATGGCAACCGATCTTCCCGCCGAGGACATTGCCCGCAAGGCGATGGCGATTGCCGCCGACATCTGCGTCTACACCAACGGCAACCTGACGGTCGAGCGGATCACGGGCTGAGAGGCGCCACCAGCACGGCATCGATCGCCGCAAGGGCCGCGCCAAGCTGCGTCAGGGGCACGCTCATCAACGCGCCCTTCTCGTGCCGCGCCCCTTTGACGCCGCCGCAAACCGCCTCCACCGCCCGCGCCTGCAGCTCTGGCGGCAGGATCGCTTCCAGGCCGATGCGCGTTTCATTCGCATGCCGGTGCAGGCGCAGATGCTCGGCCTCGGCCCGCCCATGCAGGAAGATCCGCAGCTGCTTGCGGTCGTGCTGAAGGTCCACCACCATGCCCTTCGGCAGCACCGGCCGCAGGGCCTTGAACACCGCCAGCCACTGCGCCCGCGCCTGGGCCGCGCGGAGCACCTCGTGCGGCTCGGGCGGATGCACGTCGGCCAGCAGGACCTGACCCGCATAGGCCCGCCCGCCCTGCGCAACCCAGGTCTCCTGGTGCCGCGACCAGTCGGGAAAAAGCTGCAGAAGCGGCGTGCAGTTCCAGAACTTGTGCGCCCCGATCGCGTGCACCACGACCGCCGCATCGGCCCCCTTCGCGCCCACCGGATGGTTCAGCGCCATCGGCAGGACCGTGACCGGCATCCCCCGGCTTGCCGCCGCCAGATACCAGGGCAGCTCGTCGATCTGCGAGCCTGGTGCCTCTGCCGCCAGCCGCCCGGCAAACCCGTGCAGCAGCGCCGACGACCCGCCAAGCTCCAGGAACCGGCGCGAGACGCCGATCACGCCGCCATTCAGCAGGGGCACGTCCGGGGCAAGCGTCAGCTCGGCAAAGACCCCAAGCGCCCTTTCGCGCCGCTTGAACGCCCCGTCTGGCAGACCGCGCCAGGCCAGGCAGTCGAAGTCCCACAGCCGATCCAGCCGGCCACGGACCAGGATGTCGGCATCCAGCCACAGAACCTTGTCGTACTCTGCCAGAAGATCGGGCAGGTCCAGCTTTGCCAGCACGAGGGCGCTGTAGTGCTGCAAGAACCCCGAGACCAGCCCGGACGGCGCGCCCAGCCGCGCCACTGCCGCCTCTGCGTCGAAGGCACGGAAGCGACAGTCCGGCCAGACCCGCCGAAACGCCGCCTGCTGGTCGGGGTCCAGCCCGTCGTGCAGGATCACCGCCGTCGCATCACATCCTGGGTCATGCGCCCGGATCGATGCCAGAAGTGTCCCGGCCGCAAAGGCAAGGTCTGCCGTGATCCCCAGCACGATCGCCCGCGACGTCATCGGCCCGGCACCCGCACTGTCAGGCGCCCGCGTCGGACCCATGCGATCAAGACTGGCCGTACTCTTTCTTCACCTGCATATAGGCCGTCAGCACCGCATTCATTCGCGTCTGATAGCCCGGACCCTGCGCCTTGAAGAAGTCCAGCACCTCGGGGTCGACACGCAGTGAAATCAGCTTTTTCCGGGTCTGCTCCGGCAGTTCGGCATCCGTCCAGCCTTCGGTCCTCAGCGCTTCGACCTGAAGTTCGCGCACCTGCTCGGTCGGCGACAACACCAGGGGACTGGCCATAGCGCGCTTCTCAGCGATGCTCAGCCGTTTGGGAGCTTCGTCATCCATACACTCGTCCCTCATGAACAACAGCGTTCAACGCTGCTTGGTTTTCTTTTAGGTTCAGACACTTGTACGCCATTACCACATATACGACCTGTATATATGCAATGCCCTGATTGTATATACCGACGGCCAGGCACAATTTACCTCACTTGGTTTGCTCCGACAAACCCCTTATCTGTGGCAGGACAGTTTCCCGCTTAAGGTTTGCCCGGCATGACCCCAGAAGACCTTCGCGCTGCCGTCGCCGCAGGCATTCTGACCGAGGCACAGGCAGCCTCGGTCCAGGTGCTGGCCAATGACCGGGCCGGAAAACGCGCCACCCTCCCGCAGGAAGACGAACCCTTCGAGTTCTTCCGCGGCTTCTCGGAAATCTTCATCTCGATCGGCCTGGTCATCCTCTTGATCGGAGCCACCGCGCTGCTGACCGCTTTCGGTGGCTTCGCGCTGCTGACGCTGGTGCCGCTTGCAACCGCCGGCATCGCCTGGTGGTGGGCTGGCTACTTCACCCTCAAGCGCCGGATGACCTTGCCCTCGATGGTCCTCGCCACGGCCTATGGCATCGGCATCGGCATCTTCACCTTCACGGTCCTGGCCCAGGCCGACCTGGGTGAGCGCATGATCGCGATCCTTGGCTTCACCGCCTCGGCTCTTGGCATGATCGCCTGGTATCGCCGCTTCCGTCTGCCGTTCTCGGCCTTCCTGACCGGAGCTTTCGCCCTGGGCGCGGTCTATGCCGTCACCGCCTCGGCGGAAAACCTGATGGGTCTGGTCGCGGGGGCAAACGACTTCGGCACCTTCTTCGACCTGTCCGAAAGCCCGGCCTTTGCCAGTGCAACGCTGCTGTTCGGCATCGCCGCCTTCCTGACCGGAATGTGGTTCGACACCCGCGACCCCTACCGCCTGGGCCGCCATTCGGCGACGGCCTTCTGGTGCCACCTGCTTGCCGCGCCGGCACTGGTCAATACCGTGGCCTTGACCCTTCTGAACGGCGGCGGAACCGGGCTTCTTGCCGTGGCGCTGGTGTTCATCACCCTGCTTGCGCTGGTGATCGACCGCCGCAGCTTTCTGACAGCCGCGATCATCTACGTCGCCATCGTCATCAGTGGGTGATGGGCGAAGGCGGCGGCACCAGCTGGATCTTCGTCCTTCTCACCCTTGGCGCCTTCATCACCGCCATCGGCACCTGGTGGGTGCAACTGCGCGCCAAGGTGATGGACCTCCTCCCCGATTTTCCCGGCAAGTCCCGCCTGCCGCCCTATGGATCGACCGAATGACCGACCTCACGCCCCGCGAAATCGTCTCGGAACTTGACCGCTTCATCATCGGTCAAAAGGAAGCCAAGCGCGCCGTCGCCGTGGCCCTGCGCAACCGCTGGCGCCGCAAGCGTCTGGGCGACGACCTGCGGGACGAGGTCTATCCGAAGAACATCCTGATGATCGGCCCCACCGGCGTCGGCAAGACCGAGATCAGCCGCCGCCTTGCCAAACTGGCCCGCGCCCCCTTCCTCAAGGTCGAGGCGACGAAATTCACCGAAGTCGGCTATGTCGGTCGCGACGTGGATTCCATCGTGCGCGATCTTGTCGATGTCGCGATAAACGACACCCGTGCCGCAATGCGCGAAGAGGTGAAGGCCCGCGCCCACAAGGCCGCCGAGGATCGCGTGGTCGAAGCCTTGGCGGGCAAGGAGGCTCGCGAGCAGACCCGCGAATTGTTCCGCGGCAAGCTGAAACGCGGCGAACTTGACGACACGATGATCGAGATCGAGATCGCCGATGCCGCACCCGCCATGCCGATGGGCTTCGGCATGCCCGGCATGGA
>PNNE01000133.1 GCA_013824055.1 Rhodobacter sp.
ATCGAGGGCTTTGCCTTCAACAAGGCCATCGCAGGGCTGTATGCCTTCACCAACACCATCGCGCGGGCCAATGCCTCGACCGGGGTGATGCAGGACGCGATCCGCACGCTGGCCAAGCTGATGTCGCCGATGACCCCGCACCTGGCCGAAGAGATCTGGGCGGTGCAGGGCGGCGTGGGGCTCTGTGCCCAGGCCCCCTGGCCAAAGGCGGACCCGGCGCTGCTGGTGGAGATACCGTGGTGCTGCCGATCCAGATCAACGGCAAGCGCCGGGCGGAAATCAGCGTGCCGAAGGACATGCCCGCAGCAGAGGTTGAAAAGCTGGCGCTTGCGGATGAGGATGTGGTCAGGTTCCTTGCCGGACAACCGGTGAAGAAGATCATCGTCGTCCCGGGCCGCATCATCAATGTCGTCGTCTGACCGCCTGACCTTGCACGCCAGCCCTCTCCCCTCTGGGGGGAAGGTCGCGCGGCTGTCCCGCCGGACGCTGCTGCTTGCTCCGCTGGCCCTGGCCGCCTGCGGTTTCACCCCGGCCTATGGTCCGGGCGGTGGCGCGACCAGGCTGACCGGGGCGGTGCGGGTGCAGGACCCCACGGACAAGAACGGCTTTGACCTGGTCGAACGGCTGGAGGAACGGCTGGGCCGGCCCGAAGCCGTGCGGTACGAGCTGGCCTACACCATCTCGACCGAAACCGTGGGGGTGGGCTTCACGGCCGACAACAAGATCACCCGCTACAACCTGAAAGCCGTGGTCGACTACACCCTGACTGATCAGGCCAGCGGTGCCCGGATCACCGGGGGCCGGGTGCAGAGCTTCACCGCCTATTCGGCCACCGGGTCCACCGTGGCCCAGCTGGCCGCCGAGGAAGACGCGGGCCTTCGGCTGATGCGCATCCTGGCCGACCAGATCACTGCCCGCCTGATCGGCGCGGCCGACAGCCTGCCATGATCCTGAAGGGGGCCGAGGCCGCCCGCTACTGCGCCAGGCCCGACCCGGCGCGGGCGGGGCTGCTGATCTTCGGCGCCGACGCGATGCGGGTGGCGCTGAAGCGGCAGGAGGTCATCTCAGCCCTGGTCGGGCCTGGGGGCGAGGCCGAGATGCGGCTGACGCGGATGTCGGGCGCGGACCTGCGCAAGGATGCCAGCCTGCTCTTGGACGCGATCAAGTCGGTGGGGTTCTTTCCGGGGCCAAGGGTGGCGTTTCTCGAGGAAGCGACGGACGGCCTGACCGACACGGTGGCGGTGGCCTTGAAGGAATGGCAGCCCGGCGATGCGGTGATCGTGGTCACGGCGGGCAACCTGACGGCCAAGTCGGCGCTGAAGTTGCTGTTCGAAAAGCACCCCTCGGCGGTCTGCATCGGGCTTTATGACGAGCCTCCGGGCCGGGAAGAGATCGAGGCGGCGCTGAAGGCGGCGGGGCTGGCGAACATCGACCGCGAAGCGACGGCTGACCTGAACACTCTGGCCCGCGCGCTGGACCCCGGCGATTTCCGGCAGACGCTGGAGAAGATCGCGCTGTACAAATGGGGCGATCCTTCGCCGCTGACGCCTGCGGATGTGGCCGCGATGGCCCCCGCGACCATCGAGGCCGAGGTCGACGAGCTGATCGACGCGGTGGCCGAGGCGCGGTCGCAGGCCATCGGGCCCTTGTTCCGGCGGCTGGAGGGCCAGGGGGTGCAGCCGGTGACGATCTGCATCGGGGCGCTGCGCCATTTCCGCATCCTGCACGCCGCGGCGACCGACCCGCAGGGGCCCGGGGTCGGCATCCAGAAGGCGCGGGTGAACTTCAAGCAGAAGGACGCGATGGGCCGCCAGGCCGGGCAATGGGGCGTCCGCGCGCTGGAGACGGCGGTGGCCGTGCTTCTGGAGACTGACCTGACCCTGCGGTCGGCCAGCAAGGCCCCTGGCATGGCGCTGATGGAGCGCGCCCTGATCCGCATCGCGATGACGCGGCGGTAGGGGGCGATTTACTGCCGGGCGGCCGGCCCTTGGTGCGACGGGCATCCCGTCCGACCGGAAATGCGGCGCCGGCAGCACCCGCTCGGCATGGGGCACTCGCGGGATTGACAGTCGGGTGTCGGGGCACAGAATGGGGTTGAACCCGGCACCCGCGCCCCGATCCGGTGCCCCGATCCGGCGCCCCGATCCGGCGCAAAGCGAGGACTGATTGACCGCATTCACCGACCTGCACGCCGGCTGCGCCGCACTTGGCGCGCGGCTGTTCACCGTGACCAGGCTGGACGAGGACCAGGCGCAGTTCGCGCGGGTCTACACCTCGCATCCGGCAGAGTATCCGGTGTCCGGGACCAAACCGATGCAGAAGGACGGCTGGTACGACACCACCATCGCGGGGCGGCAGACCTTCGTGGCGAACACCCCGCCAGAGTTCGCGCAGTATTTCTTCGATCATGAGCTGATCGTGTCCCTCGGCCTGGGGTCCTGCATCACCGTGCCGGTGATGGATGGGGACCGGGTGCTGGGCACGGTGAACATCCTGGCGGAGGCGGAGCATTTCTCCGCCGAGAGGCTGGCCGGTTATGCGGCACTGGTGGCCGGGGCCGCCCCGGCCCTGGCAGCGGAGTTGCGGTGATGGCGAAGGAGTTGACCCCGGTCGAGGCCTTCCTGGCCCCGCTGGCGAAGATCGCGCGACAGCATCGCGAGATCGAGGGGCTGGTGTTCTGGGGCGGGGACGGCTGGGACCCCAGCCCGTCCGAGGCGCTGGAGGCCGAAGAGATCGTCTTTTACGCCGAGGGCTTGCTGATCGACGGGTTCCACATGGACTGGGCGCTGGTGGCCGACGGCGATGCGCCCGACCATCTGCGCCTGTGCTTCTGGCAGGAGGGCACGCCGCCGCCGCCGGTCGCAGCGCCCTGGCGGGTCATCGATGAGGCTCGCTGGACCGGATAGCCGGGCCTTTATAACCGGGCCCTATGACCGGGCCCGATAACCGGGCCTTGTCCGGCGGGGCAGACTGCGCCTAGGGTCGCCAGAGTTTGCCAAAGGACCCCCCATGCGCGTGCTTTACGACCCCGAGCCCCGGACCACCGCGACATCTTCTCGGCCGACGATCTGGCGGCGTTCAAGAGCCGCTACCAGGTGACGGAATGGCAGGGCCAGGACCGCGACGCCTTCTATGCGCAGCACCTGCCGGGGACCGAGATCCTGATCTCGCAGCAGCCGATGGGCGCGGACCGGCTGGCGCTGGCGCCGAACCTGCGGGCGATCTTCAACGTCGAGACCAACTTCCTGCCGAACATCGACTACGAGGAATGTTTCCGCCGGGGCATCCCGGTGCTTGCCCCCGGCGGGGTCTTTGCCGCTCCGGTCGCCGAGATGGCGCTGGGCATGGCGCTAAGCCTGGCGCGCAACATCCACGGCGAACATGCGGCCTTCCTGACCGGGCAGGAGAAATGGCTTTTCGACGGCAACCGCGAGTCCGAGATGCTGGCCGGGTCCACCGTCGGCATCATCGGCTTCGGCGATCTGGGGCGGGCGCTGCACCGGCTGCTGGCCCCCTTCGGCTGCCGCGTCCAGGCGCATGACCCCTGGCTGCCGCCCGGCCACCTGCGCCGCCTGGGGGTGGAGCCGGTGCCGTTCGACACCCTGATGGCCGAAAACCGCTTCGTCTTCGTGATGGCGGCGATCACGACGGAAAACCGGGGGCTGATCGACTCCCGCGCGCTGGCGCTGATGCAGAAGGGGGCGATGCTGCTGCTGATGTCCCGCGCGGCGGCTGCCGATTTTCCGGCAATGGCCCAGGCCGCCGCCGAGGGGCGCATCCGGGTGGCGACCGACGTCTTCCCGGTCGAGCCGCTGCCAGTGGACGACCCGATCCGCCGGGTGCCGAACATGCTGTTCTCGCCGCACCGGGCGGGGGCGCTGGAGTTTGCGCTGCGGGAAATCGGGACGCGGGTGCTGGAGGACATGGACCTGATCTCGCGCGGGCTGGCCCCGGTCGCCTGCCGCAGGGCCGAACGCGAAACCGTGGCGCGGTTCCGGTCGAAGCCGGTTGAGCGATCCTGAAGCCGCGACAGCAGCAGCCCCGCCGCGACCAGGCCCGCCGCGGCCAGGCGCGTCGGCGTCACCCCGCGCACGGCCATGCCAAGCGCCCCGGTCGCGACGATGAGCAGGGCCGCGGCCATCTGACCGAAGACGAGCGCGGCCCCCATGCGCGCCTCGGTTGCCCTGGGCCATCTGACCACCCTGCGCTGGCGGCATCAACCCTTGCGCATGGCGCTGGTTCGGGCAGATTGGCGATATCTTCTATCGGCGGTTCCGATGGCTTTCACGTTGCGCCAGCTTCAGTTCTTCGTCGCCGCTGCCGAGGCCGGGTCGGTCTCGGGCGCGGCGCGGGCGCTGTCGATCAGCCAGTCCTCGGTCACCGAGGCGATCCGGGGGCTGGAGGATGACCTGGGCGTGATCCTGTTCGACCGGCAGGCGCGGGGGATACTCTTGACCCACAAGGGCTCGGCCTTCCTGCGCCATGCCAGGCAGATCCTCTCCGACGTGGCGAACGCCCGCAGCACCTTTCAGGCCGAGGCCGAATCTGCCCGTGGTCGCCTGTCGCTGGGAGTCACCAGCCTGGTCGCGGGCTATGTGCTGTCCGACATCCTGCAACGCTATCGCCGCGCCTTCCCGCATGTCGAGCTGAACGTCATCGAGGACAGCGGCGAATACCTGCAGCACCTGCTGATCGGCGGCGAGCTGGACGTGGCGGTGCTGCTGACCTCGTCCGTGCATGACCGGATGGCGCTGAACGTCGAGACGCTGCTGGTCTCGCCCTACCGGCTGTGGCTGCCGCTGGGACACCCGCTGGCGCAACAGGAAAGCATTACCCTGGAAGAGCTTGCCGGAACGCCGATGATCCAGCTGATGGTGGACGAGATCGAGGAATCGACCCGCCGCCTGACCGCCGCCCTGCCGGTCAAGCCGCAGATCGCCTTCCGCACCCGCAGCGTCGAGGCGGTGCGGTCGCTGGTCGCCACCGGGGCGGGGCTGGCGATCCTGCCCAGCCTGGTCTACCGGCCCTGGTCGCTGGAAGGCGACCGGATCGAGATCCGCGACGTATCGGGCGACCTGCCGACAGTGCAGGTGGGCCTGGCCTGGCGCAAGGGTGCGCCACTTACGGGGCCTGCATCGAACTTCATCCGCTCGGCGCAAAGCACGGCGGTCGCCCGTCCAGGATAAGTCCTGCCGAGGCAGGCTGACGATCAAGGTCGCTGATCGCCGGCTGGTCAACGGGGCAAAAGCGCTTGATTTAAAACCAAACTAAGGCGACCCTTGGCCGACACCTGGCGTTCAGCGGTTGGCTGGCCAGGTGGTTTCGGTCAAAAGCAAGTGGTGCCCAGACATGCGCGGTGACGGTAAACGATTGTTGATCTACGCGCCCGTCCCGCTTCACCGCAAGGATGGCAAGCTTTATCTCGAGGACCAGGCGCGCAACGGTCTGCGCCTTTGGGCAGAGAATTTCGATCTGCTGACCGTGATGATGCCTGTCACCGACGCGCCGATGCCGAAAAGCTGGGGGCCGCTGGAGCTGGTGGGACCGGCGCTTGAGCGGATCAAGGTCGTGCCGCTGCCGATGGCCTATCGCCCGGATCGCTTTCTGCGCCACCTGCCGGCAGTGCGACGCCAGATCCGTGACCTGATCACGCAAGCGGATTACGTCAGCTTTGCGATCGGTGGCCTGTTCGGGGATTGGGGATCGGTGGGTTGCCATGAGGCCTGGAAGATGGGTCGACCCTATGGAGTCTGGACCGACCGGGTCGAGTCAGAGGTGACGCGGCGAATGATCGGACAGGGACACTGGCGCAGCAGCGTCCGGGCGCGCATCTTCCACAGACCCATGGCGTGGCTGGAGCGCCGCCTGATCCGCCGGGCACATGTGGGCTTCTTCCACGGGGGCGAGACATTCGATGCCTATTCGCCCTTCTGCCGCAATCCGCACCTTGTGCATGATATCCATCTGAGCAAGTCCGACCACATCGACCCGGCCATGCTGGAGGCCAAGGTCCAGGCGGCATCCACCGGCTCCGGGCCGCTGAAGATCCTTTACCTCGGGCGGGCAGAACCCATGAAGGGGCCGCTGGACTGGGTCGATGTGCTGGAAGCCGTGCAGCGCGCGGGCGTCGATTTCAAGGCGCAATGGCTGGGAGACGGCAGCGAACTTGCCACCATGCGGGCGCGGATTGCTGAAAAGGGGCTGGAGAACAGGATCGCAACACCCGGCTTCGCTACGGACCGTGCGACGGTGCTTGCGGCCTTGCGCAGTGCGGATCTCTTTCTTTTCTGCCACAAGACACTGGAATCGCCGCGCTGCCTGATCGAGGCGCTGGCATCGGGCACACCGATCATCGGCTACGACGGCGCCTTTGCCCGAGACCTGATAAAGGACAACGGCGGCGGCGCACTTGTTCCCCCGAACGACATCGCCGGTCTTGCAACGCAGCTGATCGAGCTTGCGCGTGCGCCTGGCCGACGCGCCGAACTGGTCCGCAACGCCGCCGCGGATGGCATGCCCTTTGACGACGTATCGGTCTTCCGCCACCGGTCCGAGCTGATCCGCGCGCATCTGCCGCCTCGGCAGTAGGCAGTCGGGCACCTCCGGAATTCACATCCATCGGAAGAACCGATATCTCGCTTCAGTTTTTTGTTATTGCGAAACCAGGGCCAGGACATAGGCTTTCCGCAAGTCCGCAGGAACGGACTCTCTGCACCCACGCCAGAGACACACCAACGGGAGTCTGCCATGAATCGCCTCAAGCTCTTGGGAACCACAACGCTTGCCCTGATGACCGGGTTCAGTCCGGTTCTGGCCCAGGTCACCGAAATCGGCGCGCCCGAAGGTCAGGTGAACATCGTCGCCTGGCCGGGCTATATCGAGCGCGGCGAGACGATGAAGGAATTCGACTGGGTCACCAAGTTCGAGCAAGCCTCGGGCTGCAAGGTGAACGTCAAGACCGCCAACACCTCGGACGAGATGGTGGCGCTGATGAACGAGGGCGGGTTCGACCTGGTGACGGCCTCGGGCGACGCCAGCCTGCGCCTTGTGGCGGGCGACCGGGTGCAGCCGATCAACATCGACCTGATCCCGTCCTGGTCCACGGTGGACGACCGCCTGAAGTCCGCGCCCTGGCACACGGTGGACGGCGTGCATTACGGCGTGCCCTACATGTGGGGGCCGAACGTGCTGATGTACAACACCGAGGTGTTCCCCGAACCGCCGACCTCGTGGAACGTGGTGTTCGAGGAGATGACGCTGCCTGACGGCAAGTCGAACAAGGGCCGGGTGCAGGCCTATGACGGCCCGATCCACATCGCCGACGCGGCGCAGTACCTGATGTTCCACAAGCCCGAGCTTGGCATCACCTCGCCCTACGAGCTGAACGAGGATCAGTACAAGGCGGCGCTGGACCTTCTGCGCGTGCAGCGCACGCTGGTCAGCCGCTACTGGCACGACGCCTTCATCCAGATCGACGACTTCAAGAACGAGGGAGTGGTCGCATCGGGGTCCTGGCCGTTCCAGCGCAACCTGTTGCAGGCCGACGGCCAACCCATCGCCTCGGTGATCCCGCAGGAGGGGGCGACGGGCTGGGCCGACACGACGATGATGCATGTCGACGCGGCGAACCCGAACTGCTCGTACCTGTGGATGGAGCACAGCCTGTCGTCGAACCTGCAGTCGGACCTGGCGGTCTGGTTCGGGGCGAACCCCGCGGTTCCGGCCGCCTGCACCGACGGTCGCGGCATGTCCACCGCCGAGACCTGCACGGCGAACGGGATGGACGATTTCGAGAGGATCCGGTTCTGGACCACTCCGGTGTCGAATTGCAGCCAGGGCGAAGGGGCCTGCGTGCCCTATTACCGCTGGGTCTCGGACTACATCGGCGTGATCGGCGGTCGCTGATCCTCTGACCAGGGTGGGCGGATCGCCCACCCTACTCCCCCGCCTTTCCTGACCAGCGGTGCGCCCCTGCGCACCCAACGGATGTCCCATGACCGCTGCTGTCGAGTTCCTGACCGTTTCGCGCCACTTCGGCACCGTCAAGGCCGTCGACGGCGTCGACCTGACTATCGCCGAGGGCTCCTTCTTCGCGATGCTGGGTCCGTCGGGGTCGGGCAAGACCACCTGCCTGCGGCTGATCTCGGGGTTTGAAAAGCCGACGGGCGGCACGATCCGCATCTTCGGCGAGGATGTCTCGAACACCCCCCCGCATCTGCGCAATGTGAACACGGTGTTTCAGGACTATGCGCTGTTTCCGCATCTGAATGTGCGTGACAACGTGGCCTACGGGCTGATGGTCAAGGGCATGGGCCGCACGGCGCGCCATGCCAAGGCCGAAGAGATGCTGGCGCTGGTCAAGCTGGACGGCTACGGCGACCGCAAGCCCGCGCAGCTGTCCGGGGGCCAGCGGCAACGGGTGGCGCTGGCGCGGGCGCTGGTGAACGAACCCAGGGTGCTGCTGCTGGACGAGCCTCTGGGCGCGCTGGACCTGAAACTGCGCGAGGCGATGCAGGATGAGCTCAAGGCCCTGCAAAAGCGGCTGGGCCTGACCTTCGTCTTCGTCACCCACGACCAGCACGAGGCCCTGTCGATGGCCGACCGCCTCGCGGTGTTCAACGAGGGCAGGATCGCCCAGATCGGCACCCCCCAGGACATCTACGACCGCCCCGCCACGCGCTTCGTGGCCGATTTCGTCGGCTCCTCCAACGTCCTGCCGCCCGAGCTGACCCGCGCTCTGGGCGGACCGACGCAATGGGCCTCGCTCCGCCCCGAAGCCACGCAGCTGGCAGCGACCGGCCCGGTCCAGGGCACAGTCACCGCGCTGCGCTACCTTGGCTCGGGCACCCGCGTGGTGATCGACGCTGGCGGAACCGAGATCGCCGCCCTGGTCCCCGCAGGCCAGCCCGTCCCGGCCGAGGGAGCGACCACCGCCTTCGCTTTCGACCCCGCGGCGCTGCACCTGATGGAGGGCAGTTGATGCGCCGCCTCCTCGCCATGCCGTCGACGGGGGCGCTGCCCCCGAACCCCCGGGATACTTGCAGACAGAAAATGACCGGGAGCCAGGGTCATTTTCTGTCTGCAAATATCCCCGCCGGAGGCACCGACCGCTCCCACCCGCGCGCGCGCCGGGAAGGAAGCGCCCAAAATTCTTCCTTCAAGAATTTTGCCGGTCCAGGAGCACCGGAATGACCGCCCCCGCGATCCTGCCCGCCAGGGGCCTGGCCGACCGGCTGACCGGCACCTTCTGGCGGCGACCCGGTCTGCTTCTCGTCCTCCTCATCACTCCGCCGCTGCTGTGGCTGGGCGTGGTCTACCTTGGCTCGCTCGCTGCCCTTCTGCTGCAGTCCTTCTACTCGATCGACGAGTTCTCGGGCGTGGTGAAGGAGGAGTTCACGCTCAAGACCTATGCCGAGCTCTTCCGGGCGCAGAATCTGGATATCATCATCCGCACCATCGTCATGGCGATGGCGGTGACGCTGGCCTGCGCGGTTCTTGCCTTCCCCATCGCCTATTACGCCGCCCGCCATGCCAAGGGTGCGTGGAAGGCCGCCTTCTACCTGGGCGTCATGCTGCCCCTTTGGTCCAGCTATCTGGTCAAGGTCTATGCCTGGAAGCTGATCCTGGCGAAGGAGGGCATCCTGGGCTGGGCGGCAGAGGGCACCGGGACCGGCTTCATCATCGACGGCATCCTGTCGATCCCGGGGCTGGAGGGTTCGTCGCTGTCCACCTCGCCTTTCGGGACCTTCCTGGTCTTCGTCTACATCTGGCTGCCCTACATGATCCTGCCGATGCAGGCGGCCCTGGAGCGGGTGCCGAACTCGATGCTGGAAGCCTCGGCCGACCTGGGTGCGACGCGGGGCCAGACCTTCCGCACGGTCATTCTGCCCCTGGCCCTGCCAGGGGTGATCGCCGGGTCGATCTTCACCTTCTCGCTGACGCTGGGCGACTACATCATCCCGCAGATCGTGGGCGATTCGTCGCGCTTCATCGGGCTGACGGTCTACCAGTTGCAGGGCACGGCGGGGAACACGCCCCTGGCTGCCGCCTTCGCCGTGGTGCCGATCCTGATCATGCTGGTCTATCTGTCGCTGGCCAAACGGGCGGGGGCCTTCAATGCGCTCTGAAGCCTCCTGGGGGTTGAAACTGGCGGCGCTGGGCGGCCTTTTGTTCCTGCACCTGCCGATCCTGCTGATCTTCCTTTACGCCTTCACGACCGAAGAGCGCAGCTACGCCTTCCCGCCGCCGGGCTATACCACCGAATGGTTCGCCGTCGCCTGGAACCGTCAGGACATCTGGCCGCCGCTCTGGCTGTCCTTGCGGGTCGCTGCCATCGCCACCGTGATGGCGATGATCCTTGGCACGCTGGCCGCCGCCGCGATGGCGCGGGCCAGCTTCTTCGGGCGGGACCAGGTCAGCCTGTTGATCCTGCTGCCCATCGCGCTGCCCGGCGTGATCACCGGCATGTCGCTGCGGTCGGCCTTCGGGATCATGGACATCCCCTTCAGCACCTGGACCATCGTCCTGGGCCACGCGACCTTCTGCATCGTCATCGTCTACAACAACGCCATCGCCCGGATGCGGCGCCTGTCCGGGGGGATCATGGAAGCCAGCGCCGACCTTGGCGCGAACAGCTTTCAGACCTTCCGCCATGTCCTGCTGCCGAACCTCGGCTCGGCCTTGCTGGCGGGCGGGATGCTGGCCTTTGCCCTCAGCTTCGACGAGGTCATCGTCACCACCTTCACCGCGGGCCAGCAATCGACCCTGCCGATCTGGATGCTGAACGAGCTGGTCCGCCCGCGCCAGCGCCCCGTCACCAATGTCGTCGCCATCGTGGTCTTTGCCGCCACCTTCGTGCCGATCCTCATCGCCTACTACCTTACCCGCGGCGGGTCCGAGACCGCCGGCATGGGCAAATAACGGAGGATTCCCCCAATGACACTTCACCAGCCCATCCAGACCAGGTTCCTGATCGGGTCCGCCTTCGAGGCCGGGCAGGAGACTCCCGAGCCGATCCTGAACCCGCGCACGGGCGGGCTGATCCTGGAGGTGCCCGAAGCCTCGACCGCCCAGATCGACCGGGCAGTGGCGGCGGCGCGGAAGGCCTTCGAGGGCTGGTCGCGGACGACGCCGGCGGAACGCTCCTCGGCGCTGCTGACCATTGCCGACCGGATCGAGGCCGAGGCGGATGCCTTTGCCGCGCTTGAGGCGCTGAACTGCGGCAAGCCGATCAATGCGGCGCGGAATGACGAAATCCCGGCGATCGTGGACTGCTTCCGCTACTTCGCGGGGGCGGTGCGCTGCATGACGGGGACGGTCGCGGGGGAGTATCTGTCGGGCCACACCAGCATGATCCGGCGCGATCCGGTGGGCGTGGTGGCGTCGATTGCACCGTGGAACTATCCGCTGATGATGATGGCCTGGAAGCTGGGTCCGGCCATCGGCGGCGGCAATACCGTGGTGTTCAAGCCGTCCGAGCAGACGCCGCTTTCCGCGCTGAAGCTGGCGCAGATCCTGGCGGACGTGCTGCCCGAGGGCGTGGTCAACGTCATCGCGGGGCGCGGGCAGACGGTTGGCAGCTACCTGATCAACCATCCGCAGGTGGACATGATCAGCCTCACCGGGGACGTGGCGACCGGCAAGAAGATGCTGGACGCCGCCGCCAAGACGGTGAAGCGGACCCATCTTGAACTGGGCGGCAAGGCCCCGGTGATCGTGTTCGACGATGCCGACATCCCGGCAGTGGTCGAGGGGCTGCGGGCGTTCAGTTTCTACAACGCCGGTCAGGACTGCACCGCGGCCTGCCGGGTCTATGCCGGGAAGAAGGTCTACGACACCCTTGTCGCGGACCTCACCTCGGCGGCGTCGTCCATCGTTCTGGGGGCCGAGGACGACGCCACCAACGAGATCGGGCCGCTGATCAGCCAGCGCCAGCGCGACCGGGTGGCCAGCTTCGTCAACCGCGCGCGCGAGCTGAACCACGTCCAGATCACCACGGGCGGCGCGGCGATGGAGCAGGGGTTCTACTACCGCCCGACCGTCGTCGCCGGGGCCAGGCAGGACGACGAGATCGTCCGGCGCGAGGTCTTCGGGCCGGTGGTCAGCGTCACTCCGTTCAGCGACGTGGACGAGGCGGTGGGTTGGGCCAACGACAGCGACTATGGGCTGGCGTCCTCGGTCTGGACCCGCGACGTGGGCCGCGCGATGGCGACGGCGGCGCGGCTGCGCTATGGCTGCACCTGGATCAACACCCATTTCATGCTGACCAACGAGATGCCGCACGGGGGGCTGAAGCAATCCGGCTACGGCAAGGACATGTCGGCCTACGCGCTGGAGGACTATACGGTCGTCCGGCATGTGATGGTGAAGCACGGCTGACGATCGTAGGGTGGGCGATATCGCCCACCCTACGCCTGCGCGTCATCTTGGCGGGAACATCCGGTAATACAGCGCGTCGGGCAGGAAGTTGCCGCCGCGGAACAGCCAGCTGAACACCCTGGGGAAGCTGATCTTGAAGCCGCCGCTTGCCATGTGGCGGAACATGATGTCGGCGGCGGCTTCCGGTTCCATGATGAACGGCATGGTGAAATCGTTTTTCGCCGTCAGCCTGGTGCGGATGAAGCCCGGATTGGCCAGTTGCACTGTGACCCCGGTCTGCCTCAGATCGGCGTACAGCGATTCCGCCAGCACCATCGTTCCGGCCTTGGAGGCAGCGTAGCCGATCGCGCCCGGCAGGCCGCGGAACCCTGAAAGCGAGCCGGTGATCACGATATGGCCACGGTCGCGAGCGACCATCGCGGGCAGGGCCACGCCAAGCACACGGACAAGGCCGGTGAAGTTGATGTCGGCCATCGCCTCGGCGGCCTTTGCCTCCCAGTCCTGCGCGCGCATCGGCCAGTAGACGCCGGCAAGGAAGACCATGCCATCAAGCTCGGGCAGCTGTGCCGCGGCGGCGGTGACGCTGGCGCTGTCGCCGACGTCCACGGGCAGGATCGTCGCGGGGCCGGGCAGAGTGGCGGCGGCGGCCCGCAGGCTGTCTTCGCTGCGGGCGGAGAGGATCACCTCGGCCCCCGCCGCCCCAAGCTTTCGCGCCAGGGCAAGGCCCAGCCCCTCGGACGCGCCGACCAGCCAGTAGCGCTTGCCGCGGAAATCTCTCATTCGGCGGCGGCCAGTTGCTGTGCTTCGACCGGGACGGGGCGTATCGTTGCGACCAGCTCGGCGACCTTGATCCCGAACTTGCGGAACTGCGAACGGTTCATGATCGTGCCGTTTTCCAGCAGATACATCCAGTCGGTCACGTCCAGCACATGGCCCCCGGCCTCGGGCGTGAGGCGGATGCGGTAGCGCAAGAGGACGCCCGAGCCTGCGGCGTGCCCGGTGCCCTGGCCGACGACATCGGGGGCGGTGGCGGTGATCCTGCCATCATGGGCAACGGCAAGCGTCCAGGCGCGGTGCTGGACGGTGCCGCTGTCATAGCGGAAGACCTCGGCCAGGGTGCCGGTGGTGCCGGTCCAGGTGCCCTGCATGTCGGCCACGAAGCGCGAGGTGACGCGGCCGGTCGGACCGAAGATCACGCCCTCGCAGGTCAGCGGGCCCGAGAGGTGGCGGCGCAGGTCGATCGCGGGGCCCTTGCCGGTGTAGTCGGACGGGGCCTGCGCCAGAAAGGAGGCGTAGCGCGTGCGCAGGGCCATCAGGATGACGACGACAAGCGCGCCGAGAACGGCAGAGAGAAGCGGAGTCATCCTGTGGCGTCCTTCAGGTGCATGTCGAGACGGGTCCGGGCAAGAAGCGCGATGGCGGTCAGCTTCAATACGCAAGGCAGCCCTGCGTAGATCAATGTGAGCGTTTCAAGCGTGCTTTCGGCGTTCGCCTGTCCGGGTTCGAAGCCTGCGGCCTGCAGCGCGGGCAGGATCGTCAGGGCCGCCAGCGCCAGCGAAAGCTTCGACACGAAGGACCACAGGCCGAAGGCTGCGGCCTCGGGCGTGCCGGTCTGTGCCAGGCGCTGGGCGAAGATCGCGGGCAGCAGGGTGAGGTCGGCGCCAAGCGCGGCCCCCGAGGCGGCGCAGATCAGGGCGAAGGGGATCAGGTCTCCGGCCCCCAGAGTGAGGGTCCAGAGGAAGCTGGCGATGGCGAGGGTCATGGCGGCGAGGAGGACGCGGCGCGGACCGTGACGGCGGGCGAGCAGGCTCCAGAGCGGGGTGGAGGCGGCGGCGGCGAGGAAGAAGAGCAGGAGGAGCGGGCCCTCCCAGCCGGGAAGGGCAAGGCGGCTTTCGACGAAGAACAGGAAGAGCGTCGAGGTGACGGCGACCGGAGAGGCATTGAGCAGCGCGATGAGGAGGAGGCGTCGGGACAAGGGGTCGGCGAGGACCGGGCGGAAGAGGTGCAGCGGGTTCGGCATGGGCCCGGTCGGGGTGCCCTGCCACTCGCGCTGCATGGCAAGGGTGGCGATCAGGGCGGCGGCGGCGAAGATCAGCGCGAAGGCGGTGAAGGGCTGTGCGGTCAGGGGCGCCAGCGCGACGGGCGCGGTGGCGGCCAGGCAGACACCGAGCAGCGAGCCGCTCTCACGCCAGCCGGCAAGGCGGATGTGGCCCTGGGTGCCAAGGGTTGCGGCCTTGGTCACACCCTCGGCGTAAAAGCAGATGGTGAGGTAGGAGAAGGTCGAGAAGAGGACAGTCAGCGTGAGGGCAAACCACAGGAGCGGTGCGACCGGGGGTGTCACGGCGAAGAGGCCCCAGAGGGCGGCGGCCATCAGGGTGCTGGCGACGGCGATGGTCAGGCGGCGGCGCGGCCGCGTCGCTTCGGCCAGCCAGCCAAGCAGCGGGTCCTGGACGACGTCGATCAGCCGCAGCGCGGCGAGGGTCAGGCCGAGGCTTGCCAGCGAAATGCCGTAGCTGTCGACGAAGAACTTGGGCGCGTGGATGTAGATCGGCAGTCCTGCCATTGCGATGAGGGCCGCGAAAAGCGACCAGGCCGGCAGGCGGGCGGTCATCGGCGGTTGTCGAATTGAGCGCCTTGCGGCGCGTGCCTTTTGTCTCGCGCGTCTGCGTGAAGGACGCAGACACACTCGCGCGCCTTCGGCGAGGATATTTGGGCCAGCATGAAAGCAGGGGTGGGTCGGGGTGGAGGCGGCGGAGTCTCCGGCGGGGATATTGGTGCAAAGATGAAAGGCGGGCGCGAAAGCGGCCGGGTCATCGCGAGATGTCTTCGGTGGGTGGAGTGGGGCGGCTGTGGAACTTGACCTTCTTCAGCCAGAGTTTCAGCGCCTGCCAGTGGATCAGCGCCAGCACGCGGCGCGAGCCGAAGGGGCGGCGGATGGCGGCGGCCAGGATGCCGCGGTTGGTCAGGGGCTGGCGCGGGCCGATCAGGTTGGTGAAGAGGCCGCCGCCGGGTGTGGTGTAGTCGATCCAGATGCCGATCCGGTCGGGGCGGATGTCGAAGCGGAAGGTGTAGGTCCCGGCAACAGGCTGGAAGGGCGAGACGTGGAAGATCTTCTGCGCGACGATCGTGTCCTCGCGGGTGATGGGCGCGCGGTCCTCGCGGTGGCAGAGGTAGGAGTGGCGGTCGCCGTAGGTGTTTGTCACCTCGGCGATCACCGCGCGCAGGTGGCCGAGGTGATCGTAGGCGAGCCAGAACGAGACCGGGTTGAAGACGTGGCCCAGCAGGCGCGGCTGGGCCAGGAGGAGGAGGCGGTCGGCGGCAAGGTTGTGCCGGGTCAGCACCTCGCGCGCCCAGGCGGCTCCGCTGCCCTGGCCGGGGGTGCCGCCGTGGTCGGCGTCGTGGACCGACATCAGGTTGCGGGCGTTGCGCGAGAAGAGCGTGGGGCCCCTGGCCTTGGCGGGGTCCAGAAGCAGGTAGTCGACGGAATAGCGGAAGGCGTTCTTCACGGCGCCCTTGCGACCGTGGAAGGTTTCCGCCGGGATCCGCTGGACACCCGTATGCCGGTTTGCGGTCATGCGACCAGCCGGAATGCGTGCCGTTCGGCCATCGCCTGCACCACGTCCACGGCCGAGGCGAAGCCGTCCTCGTGGAAGCCGTTCTTCATCCAGGCGCCGCAGAACCAGGTGTTGCGGCTGCCGTTCATCGCGCGGATGCGGTCTTGCGCGGCGAAGGCGGCGACGTCGAAGACCGGGTGGTGGAAGGTGGTCACGTCGTGGATCAGCGCGTCCTTGATCGGGCGGCTGGTGTTCAGCGTCACGAACAGCGGGTCGTCCTGCGGGATCGGCTGCAGCGAGTTCATCCAGTAGGTCAGGTCGATGCGGTCGCCGGGGCCGGCCTTGGGCTCGACATAGGACCACGAGGACCAGACCTTGCGCGACTTCGGCATCAGCGCGGCGTCGGCGTGCAGCACCGCCTCGTTCGGCTGGTAGCGGATCGCGGCCAGCGCGCCGGTCTCCTCGGGCGTGCCGTCGGCCAGCAGCTTCAGCGTGATGTCGGAGTGGGTGGCGAAGATCACGTCGTCGAAC
>PNNE01000338.1 GCA_013824055.1 Rhodobacter sp.
CCCGAGGCCGACGGCGGCTTCTCCTGGGAGCGGACCGATCTGGTCGAGGCGCTGAAAAAGGCCGTGTGATCAGGATTGCGCCGCCCTGAACCGGGCGGCGCAAGTCCTCAGCCCGGTGCCATGTATTTCTGGGCGATCTCGCCGGCGCGTTTCTGCGCGGCGGTAAACTCGGCCGAAGAAAAGGCCTGAACGGTCTTCAGGCCAGAGACCGAGCCGGACGCCCCGGCCACGATCAGGGCGGCAAGCATGTCTTGCAGATTGTCGGTCTCGGTGATCATGAGAAAGTCGCAATCCCCGGTGGTCAGATAGAAGGAGTGGAGTTTTCCGCCCGCTGCCGCAACCAGTGCGGAGGTGGCCGCCTCTCGGTCCGATGGCTTGGCCAGGAGACCCTTCATTGCCGCAGCAGTATAGCTTCCAGTGACGATGTAACGTGCCATTGGTTTTCCTCCCTGGCACAGCTGCACGGCCCGATGCCTTGCAGGCTGGTGCCGGTGGCAACCTTATCACGAACGCGCGAGATTGTATTGCCGGATGCGAATGTCACCCCGGCGCGCGCGGCAGTCCCCTGGGCAGCACGGTCGGCTTGACCCTTGCGCCCTGCTCTGCTTGAAGGCCCCGGAACAGCAGCGGGGCCCTTGCATGACCGATACCGGCGACCGCCGCAATTTCTATGGCCGCATCCGTGGCAAGACCCTGCGCGCCAGTCAGAAGGACTATCTGGCCCAGGACCTTGGACCTCTTACCCTGCGCGGTGTCACCCGCGAGGAGAACCCGTCACGATCCCTGCTGGACCTTGGCTTTGCCAAGGGTCCGCTCTGGCTGGAGGTCGGCTTCGGGGGCGGCGAGCATCTGGTCCATATGGCCGCGCGGTACCCCGAGGTCACGATCCTTGGAGCCGAGCCTTTCGTGAACGGCATCGCCATGCTTCTGGGCAAGATCCGGGGGGCAGGGGTGACAAACCTCTGGCTGCATCCAGGCGATGTGCGCGACCTTTTTGACGTGCTGCCCGATGGTTGCCTGGACAAGGTCTTTCTGAACTACCCCGACCCCTGGCCCAAGGCCCGCCACCACCGCCGCCGCTTTGTGACGCCAGAATACCTGGGTCCTCTGGCCCGGATCACTGCGCCGGGGGCCGAGTTCCGGGTGGCGACCGACATCCCGGATTACGTCCGCCAGACGCTTGAAGAGGTGCCCTTGGCGGGGTTCAAGCTGGTCTCGCAGACCGGCGAGGGCGCGGCCTGGGACGATTGGCTTTCCACCCGCTACGAGCAAAAGGCGCTGCGCGAGGGGCGCAAGCCGCATTACCTGACCTTCCGGCGGGTTTAGGCCGGCGGGTGTCGGGCGGCAGTTTGTGAAAACTCCGTGCCGGTTCCTGGCAAGAAATCGGGGTCGCGCGGGGCTTTCGCTTGCGCTATCAGGCATCCCGGAACCTGCAGGGAGACGACGATGTCCGGCCACGGCGAAGCGCAACCAATGAAATCCCGCAAGTCCGGGCCGCTGAGGGGCAAGGCCGCAGTTCCGGGCGACAAGTCGATCTCGCACCGCAGCCTGATCTTCGGCGCGATGGCGGTGGGAGAGACGAGGATCTCCGGCTTGCTGGAAGGCCAGGACGTGCTGGACACGGCCAAGGCGATGCGGGCCTTTGGCGCCACGGTCACGCGGCACGGCGAGGGGGCCTGGACGGTGAACGGTGTCGGCGTCGGCGGGTTCCAGGAACCGGCGGACGTGATCGACTGCGGCAACTCCGGCACTGGCGCGCGGCTGATCATGGGGACGATGGCGACGACGCCGATCACGGCGACCTTCACCGGGGATGCCAGCTTGCGCAAGCGCCCGATGGGCCGGGTGACGGACCCGCTGTCGCTGTTCGGCGCGCGGGCCTACGGTCGCCAGGGCGGCCGTCTGCCGATGACCATCGTCGGGGCTGCGAACCCGGTTCCGGTGCGCTATGCGCTGCCGGTCGCCTCGGCCCAGGTGAAATCGGCGGTGCTGCTGGCGGGGCTGAATGCGCCGGGTGAGACGGTGGTGATCGAACGCGAGCCGACGCGGGACCATTCCGAACGGATGCTGGTCGGTTTTGGCGCAAAGCTTGTCGTTGACCGGACCAGCGAGGGCCATGTCATCACCCTGACCGGCCAGCCGGAGCTGCGACCGCAGACCGTGGCGGTGCCGCGCGATCCGTCCAGCGCGGCCTTCCCGGTCTGTGCGGCGCTGATCGTCGATGGCTCGGACATCCTGGTTCCCGGCGTCAGCCAGAACCTGACCCGGAACGGGCTTTACCTGACCCTGGTCGAGATGGGCGCCGAGATCGACTTCCAGAACCCCCGCGAAGAGGGCGGCGAGCCGGTGGCCGACCTGCGCGTGCGGTTCAGCGGCAACATGCAGGGGATCAAGGTCCCGCCAGAGCGGGCGCCGTCGATGATCGACGAATACCCGGTGCTGTCGGTGGTCGCCGCGTTTGCCACCGGCAAGACGGTGATGCGCGGCGTCAAGGAGTTGCGGGTCAAGGAAAGCGACCGGATCGACGCGATGGCCCGCGGGCTGGAGGCCTGCGGCGTCCGGGTCGAGGAGGACGAGGATACCCTGATCGTGCATGGCATGGGACCGGGCGGTGTTCCCGGTGGCGCGACCTGTGCGACCCACATCGACCACCGGATCGCGATGAGTTTCCTGGTCTGCGGGCTGGCGGCGAAAGCTGCGGTTGCGGTGGACGACGGCTCGCCGATCCAGACCTCGTTCCCGGTCTTCGAGGACCTGATGCGGGGCCTGGGGGCCCAGATCGAGCGGGGCTGACCCTGGCCGTCCTGCCGTGAGCCCGGCTGCCTGGACCCCGCCTGCCTGGACCCCCCCTTCCTAGAAGACGTCCAGCAGGTAGAGAATGATGATGATCGGGATCGGAATGCCGATCAGCCAGGCGAGGGCGCCTTTCATGGGGTGTCTCCTTCGGTTGCTTGCTTGCGGATGCTTGCTTGCCGGGGCAACGCGGCTGCAGCGGGGCGGTTCCCCCATTGGCGCAGGTCGGCGGCAGAACGCCTGGCGGGACGGCGTGGTTCGCGGCCCGATGATGCGGTCCCACTCTGGGCATTTCACCCTCTGACGAAGGGGGGCGGCCTGCCCTGAAGCTCAGGATCAGCAGCAGGGCCAGCGGTCTTCGGCAAAGGCGGTGATCGCGGCGGTCATCCGCGCAAAGCTTTCCCTGGCGCGCGGCACCGAGTGGCGGGCGCGGAGGTAGCCGTGGATGAGGCCGGCTTCGGTGACCGCCTGCGCCCGGCCTCCGGCCTGGGTGATCTTCGCAGCATAGGCGGGGGCGTCGTCGGCCAGGGGGTCACATTCGGCAGCGATGGCAAGAGTGGGGGGCAGGCCGGTGAAATCGGTGTCCTGCAGCGGGCTGGCCGTGGGATCGCCTTCGGAAGCGGGGCCGTCGTGCCGGATGTCCCGGTAGAAAAGGACGTCGTCGCGGGTCAGCATCGGCGCATTGGCGTGGGTCAGGTAGCTGCCCTGGTTCAGGTCTCCGCCAAGGCCGGGGTAGATCAGGACCTGTCCCTTGATCTGACGGGTCTCGTGCCGCAGGGCGTGGCAGGCGGCCGCGGCGAGGTTGGCTCCGGCGCTGTCTCCGACCAGGATCACGGGGCCTGCCCCGGCCAGGGCACGGGCCACGGCGCAGGCATCGTTGAAGGCGGCGGGGTGGCGGTGCTCTGGCGAGAGGCGGTAGTCGGCAGCGACGACGGTCAGGCCGGTGGCCGCGCGGATATCGGCACAGATCCCGTCGTGGGACTGCAGGCCCCCCACGACATGGCCGCCCCCATGCAGGTAGAGGACGGTCGGCTGCGCCCCCGGATAGATGCGGCAAGGGACACCGGCGACGGGTTCGTCCCGTGCGGTCACGCCGGGCGGGTAGGGGGTGTCGAAGGCCGCGCACATCCGGTCATAGATCGCCCGCTGCCGGGGGATGGAAAGGGTCGCGGTGTCCGGGGGGTAGAAGGCGTTGGTCTTCCGGATGAAAGCCCAGGTGGCGGCGTCGATGAGGGTCAGGTAGTCGGGGCGGGTCATGGGCTCTTCCTGTTTCCGGGTGAGTGTAGGGGCGAGGGAAGGGCCTTGTCCACGCGGGACAGAGGTGGGGCGGCCAAGGATATCAAGGAGTTGGCTCTGGGCGTCAAGGCGGTGTCCGGGGTCGGGGGGGCCGCGTCCACCCTGGAATGCCCCGGGGTTTGTGGCGCAGGCGGCGGGTCTGCTCTGGCCTGCGCCCCGAATTCCAGTCACCGGCATGCGTGCAGCACGGCCCCCGACCCCCATCGCCAGAAGGTGACGCCACCTGGCGGAAATTCGCAACCTTCTGAAATCAATGGACAAGATCAGAGTATCCACGGTGGACAGCCCCACCCTTGCTTTTGGTCCCCACCTCATGTATCGCCCCCCCGGTGGCCAAGTCCGGTCATGAGAATCAAGAAAAGCCGTGGGCGTCCCGTTCTCGCTTCGGGGGCGCATCCGGCAAGGAGAAGCGAAATGAAACTGCATGAACTCGCCGACAACGAAGGCGCGGCCAAGAAGAAGAAGCGCGTCGCGCGCGGCCCGGGCTCGGGCAAGGGCAAGACTGCCGGCCGGGGTATCAAGGGTCAGAAATCCCGCTCGGGCGTCGCCATCGGCGGCTACGAAGGCGGCCAGATGCCGCTGTATCGCCGCCTGCCGAAGCGCGGCTTCAACAAGCCGAACCGCCTGGAATTCGCCGTCGTGAACCTTGGCCTGATCGAGAAGTTCATCGCCGCCGGCAAGCTGGACGCCAAGGCCGAGATCACCGAAGACGCGCTGGTCGCGGCTGGTGTGACCAAAAGCAAGCATGACGGCATCCGGGTCCTCGCCAAGGGCGAAATCAAGACCAAGATCACCCTGACCGTCACCGGCGCCTCGGCCTCGGCTGTGGAAGCGATCGAGAAGGCCGGCGGCAAGGTCACGCTCCTGGCACCCGTCGCAGCAGCCGCTGAGTAAGGGATTGTGAGCGGCCGCAAGGTCGCTTACACCACCAGAAGTTTTCCCGCGCCGCCGAACCGGAGAACGGTCCGGCGGCGCTTGGCTTGAAAGAGACCTGACATGGCATCTGCTGCAGAGCAAATGGCGGCGAACCTCAGCTGGGGCATGCTCGGCAAGGCAACCGACCTGCGCCAACGCATCTTCTTCACGATCGGACTGCTGATCGTCTACCGGCTTGGGACCTATATCCCGGTTCCCGGTATCGACGGCGACGCGCTGCGGGACACGATGGCACAGGTGACGCAAGGCGTCGGTGGCATGCTGAACCTCTTCACCGGCGGTGCCTTGTCCCGGATGGGGATCTTCGCGCTGGGGATCATGCCCTACATCTCGGCCTCGATCATCGTGCAGCTTCTGGGAACCATGTACGGCCCCTGGCAGCAGCTGAAGAAGGAAGGCGAGCAGGGCCGCAAGAAGCTGAACCAGTACACCCGCTACGGCACGGTGGCGCTGGCGATCCTGCAGGGCTACGGCATCGCGGTTTCGATCCAGGCCGGTGGGCTTGCGCACAACCCCGGCGCGTTCTTCATCGCGTCCTGCGTCATCACGCTTGTCGGCGGCACGATGTTCCTGATGTGGCTGGGCGAGCAGATCACCGCCCGCGGCATCGGCAACGGGATTTCCCTGATCATCTTCGTGGGCATTGTCGCGGAAGTTCCGTCGGCCATCGCCCAGTTCCTGGCCCAGGGCCGCTCTGGCGCGCTGTCGACGCCGGTGATCCTGGGGATCATCTTCATGGTGATCGCGGTCATCACCTTCGTCGTCTTCATGGAGCGGGCGCTTCGAAAGATCTCGATCCTTTATCCGCGCCGTCAGGTCGGGATGAAGGTCTACGAAGGCGGCTCGTCGCATCTGCCGATCAAGGTCAACCCGGCGGGCGTGATTCCCGCGATCTTCGCGTCCTCGATCCTGCTTCTGCCGACGACCGTCAGCACGTTCTCGGGCGGATCGACGAACCCCGTCCTGTCGTGGCTTGCCGCGAACCTGGGGTACGGCCAGCCCCTGCATCTTCTGTTCCTGGCCGTGATGATCGTGTTCTTCGCGTATTTCTACACGCTGAACGTTTCGTTCAAGGTGGATGAGGTGGCCGAGAACCTGAAGAACCAGAACGCCTCGGTTCCCGGCATCCGTCCCGGCAAGAAGACCGAGGAGTATCTGGAATATGTGGTCAACCGCATCCTCGTCCTTGGCTCTGCCTATCTGGCGGCCGTCTGCCTGCTGCCCGAGGTTCTGATCACCGAGCTGGGCGTTCCCTTCTACTTTGGCGGCACGTCGGTGCTGATCGTGGTGTCGGTGACGATGGACACGATCCAGCAGGTTCAATCGCATCTGCTGGCGCAACAGTATGAATCGCTGATCGAGAAGTCGCAGCTGCGCGGGAAGAAGAAGCCCGGCGCGCCCAAGGCACCCGCGCGGCGCTGATCCAGATGAAGAACATCATCCTTCTGGGACCGCCCGGTGCGGGCAAGGGAACGCAGGCCAAGCGGCTGGAAGAAGCGCGCGGCATGGTGCAGCTCTCGACCGGCGACATGCTGAAAGAGGCCATCGCCAAGGGCACCGACCTGGGCCGCCGCGTCGAAGGCATCATGGCTCGGGGCGAGCTTGTCACCGACGAGATCGTCATCGGCCTGATCGAGGCCAGGATGAGCGACGGTGCCAGGGGCGGCTTCATCTTCGACGGCTTCCCCCGCACGCTGAAACAGGCCGACGCCCTGGGCGAGCTTCTGTCGCGCACCGGGCAGAGTCTGGACGCCGTGATCGAGATGCAGGTGGATGACGCGGCACTGGTCGCCAGGGTCACCGGGCGTTTCACCTGCGGAAATTGCGGCGCGGTCTATCACGACGTGACCCACCCGACCAGGGTGGCCGGGGTCTGCGATGCCTGCGGCTCGACCAACATGAAGCGGCGGGCCGACGACAACGAAGAGACCCTCAAGACCCGGCTGATGGAATACTACAAGAAGACCTCGCCTCTGATCGGCTATTACCATGCCAAGGGGCAGCTTTCCGCCGTTGACGGGCTGGCGGACGTGGAGGTCGTTGCCGATGCCATTGCCAAAGTTCTTGACAAGGGCTGAGAAACTGCCGTCGCGGCCTTGACGGCCCCAGGAAAAGCCCCTAATGCACGGCGTCCCGCGGTGGAATCGCCTTGCGGGTCTTCCATATTGGAAGTTCGTATCGCCGGGTCAACTGCCCGTGCGGTGTTGTGAAAAAAGGTTCTGGCGCTACGGAACCGCAACCAAAGAAGGACGACACGTTTGGCACGTATTGCTGGCGTCAACATTCCGACCGCGAAACGGGTTCCGATCGCGCTGACCTATATCACCGGCATTGGTCCGACCACTGCCAGGGCCATCTGCGATGCCCTCAAGATCGACGACGCGCGTCGCGTGAACCAGCTGACCGACGCTGAAGTTCTGGCGATCCGCGAATACATCGATGCGAACCTGACTGTCGAAGGCGACCTGCGCCGCGAAGTCACGATGAACATCAAGCGTCTGATGGACCTGGGCTGCTACCGCGGCCTGCGTCACCGCAAGGGCCTGCCGGTCCGCGGCCAGCGCACCCACACCAACGCCCGCACCCGCAAAGGCCCCGCAAAGGCCATTGCCGGCAAGAAGAAATAAGGGGGCCCGGATATGGCACGCGATACCAAAGCCGCCCGCACCAAGAAGAAAGAACGCAAGAACATCGCCGCTGGTGTGGCGCATGTGAACTCGTCGTTCAACAACACCAAGATCCTGATCTCGGACGTCCAGGGCAACGCGATCGCCTGGTCGTCGTCGGGCACGATGGGCTTCAAGGGCTCGCGCAAGTCGACGCCCTACGCCGCCCAGATGGCTGCCGAGGACGCTGGCCGCAAGGCGCAGGAACATGGCGTTCGCACGCTGGAAGTCGAAGTGCAGGGTCCGGGTTCGGGCCGTGAATCGGCGCTGCGCGCGCTGGCTGCCGTGGGCTTCCAGATCACCTCGATCCGCGACGTGACGCCGCTGGCCCACAACGGCTGCCGTCCGCCGAAGCGTCGCCGCGTCTAAGGTGCTGATTTCTGCCGGGCCGTGGGGGCGTTCCCTCACGGCCCGGTTTTCGTCGTTTACGATCCTCGGGCGTCCGCCTGCTTACGGACATCGGCAGCGGACAAGAATAGGGGCTTCAGAATGATCCATAAGAACTGGCAGGAACTCATCAAGCCGACGCAACTGGTCGTGAAGCCGGGGGCCGATGCCGCCCGCGTCGCGACGGTGATCGCCGAGCCGCTGGAGCGTGGCTTCGGCCTGACGCTGGGCAACGCGCTGCGTCGCGTGCTGATGTCCTCGCTGCAGGGGGGGGCCATCACCTCCGTCCAGATCGACAACGTGCTGCACGAATTCTCGTCGGTGGCGGGCGTCCGCGAGGATGTGACCGACATCGTCCTGAACCTGAAGGGCGTCAGCCTGAAGATGGAAGTCGAGGGGCCGAAGCGGCTGTCGATCTCGGCCAAGGGGCCGGGCGTCGTGACCGCGGGCGACATCTCGGAGTCGAACGGGATCGAGGTTCTGAACAAGGACCACGTGATCTGCCACCTGGACGACGGCGCCGACGTGTTCATGGAACTGACCGTGAATACCGGCAAGGGCTATGTCTCGGCCGACAAGAACCGCCCGGAAGATGCTCCGATCGGCCTGATCCCGATCGACGCGATCTATTCGCCGGTGAAGAAGGTCAGCTACGAAGTCACCCCGACCCGCGAGGGCCAGGTGCTGGACTATGACAAGCTGACGATGAAGATCGAGACCGACGGCTCGCTGACGCCCGATGACGCCGTCGCCTATGCCGCGCGCATCCTGCAGGACCAGCTGTCGATCTTCGTGAACTTCGAAGAACCCGAATCGGCCAAGGTCGGCGAGATCGACTCCGGCCTGGAGTTCAACCCGCTGCTGCTGAAGAAGGTGGACGAGCTGGAGCTTTCGGTCCGGTCCGCCAACTGCCTGAAGAACGACAACATCGTCTACATCGGCGACCTGATCCAGAAGACCGAAGCCGAGATGCTCCGCACCCCGAACTTCGGCCGCAAGTCGCTGAACGAGATCAAGGAAGTGCTCTCGGGCATGGGTCTGCATCTCGGGATGGACGTCGAAAGCTGGCCGCCGGAAAACATCGAGGACCTGGCCAAGCGCTTCGAGGACCAGTTCTGACTGTTTCAGGGTGGGCAGTCTTGCCCACCCTCCAATGCCCGCAGGTGCGGGGAACAACTGGCGAAAGCCCAAGGTGAGCGGGACCGCACGTAGGTCTTGCCGGACAAAGCAAAACACGCGTTAGGAGAACAAGATGCGTCACTCTAGCGGCTACCGCAAACTGAACCGCACCCACGAACACCGCAAGGCGATGTTCGCCAACATGTGCGGCTCGCTGATCGAGCACGAGCAGATCAAGACGACCCTGCCCAAGGCCAAGGAACTGCGCCCGATCATCGAAAAGCTGATCACGCTGGCCAAGCGCGGCGACCTGCATGCCCGTCGCCAGGCCCATGCAGCCCTGAAGCAGGACATGCACACCGAGCGCCTGTTCGCGATCCTGGGGCCGCGCTACAAGGACCGCCAGGGTGGCTATGTCCGGATCATGAAGGCCGGCTTCCGGTACGGCGACATGGCCCCGATGGCCATCATCGAGTTCGTGGACCGCGACACCGCCGCCAAGGGTGCCGCAGACCGGGCCCGGGTCGAAGCTGCCGAAGCCTGATCCACTCATCTGGTCGACATTGTGAAGGCCCGCCACATGGCGGGCCTTTTCTGTTGAAAAGGTTGAACTCTTAACTTGTTTCCGCCATGCATTAGCTATCTTGAAAAGGTAGCCGTAAGGACGAAGATCAATTCTCAGTAGAATCAATAGTGCGAGTAGGAAAGTGATCGGTAATGTCCGAACGGAAGGCGATAACGGTGTTGCTTGAGCAACTCGATCGGCTGGCCCCCATGGGCTACTCCGTCGGGCTTCACATCCGCTTTGCCACGCCGCTGATTTACAAAAGCACCTATCCAGCCCCCTGGGTGGAACACTACAACAGCCATTCCTACTATCTGCGCGATCCGCTTGTCTTCTGGGGCGTCGGTGTCGAGGGCACCACCCGCTGGAGCGCGATCCCGCTGCCCGATCCCTTTGGCGTCATGAAGAAAGCCGCCGGCCACGGCCTGAAGTTTGGCGCGGTGTCTTCCTATGGGCCGATCACATCGCGTTCGATCGTCGGCATCAGTCGCTCGGACCGTGAATTCACTGACGAGGAGATCGGGCACCTCAAGGAAGTGACTATCCAGCTGCACATCGAGGCAAAGCCGCCTTCAGATCTGACGAAAGCACAGATCGAAGCGTTGCAATGCCTTGCCAACGGGGACAGGCATGCTGCGGCGGCGGAAAAACTTGGCATCACGGAAAGCGCCTTCAAGGCACGCGTCCAGTCGGCACGAATCCGGCTGGAGGCGCGGACCGCGTCGGAAGCAATCCGCAAGGCCCGGGAATATCGGCTGCTTTGATTCAGACTGTCCCTTCCAAGGTTTGACCCACCAGAAGAAGGAGAATGAAGAATGGAAGCCACCACGTTGTCATACGACAACCTCCACAACCACGGCGAGCTTTTCGCCAACATGTTCCGGGCCCGGCATCGGACGTTCATCCAGAACGCGAAATGGGACCTGCCCGAAGCCAACGGGATGGAGTTCGACCAGTATGACACGCCCGCCAGCCGCTGGGTCTGCGTGCACAAGGGCGGCGAAGTGATGGCGGGGGTCCGCCTGACGCCCACGACGCACCGCTGCGGCATCTACACCTACATGATCCGCGACGCACAGCGCGGTCTTCTGGAGACGATCCCGCGGGATCTGTTGAATTTCGAAGCTCCGGTCGATCCGAACATCTGGGAATCCAGCCGCGTGTTCGTGTCGAACGAAGTGCCGGCGTCCGAGCGTCTGCGTGTCCAGATGCAGTTGATCCACGAGATGGTGGTTTCCGCCCGTGAGCTGGGTGCGACAACGCTTCTGGGGATCATCCCCGAGCACTCGCCACGGCTTGCCCGTCGGGTCGGCCTTGACTGCGTCCCCTCGGGTCCGGTGCTTGACACGGGCGGCACCAAGTCGGTCTGCGTGACGATCAGCATGGCCACCAAGCTGCATTGACCGGCAGCCTTGCCGGTCGTGATGAGCGGTCTGTCGACCGCGGGCTGGACGGCGCCGCGCCGTGCAGTCGTGTGTGTTCATTTAGGGGTGACTGATGCAGCTTTCCGTAAGCTCGGGCTCGGACGACGAACTGGAGGAATTGCGCATCCTGGCACCGGCCGGATACTTCATCGGGCTGCACATCCGGTTCGCATCGCCGCTGATGATCTACCAGACCTATGATCTGCGTTGGGTCGAGCACTACACGGCCAACGCCTATGCGCTGCGCGATCCGGCCACGATCTGGGGCATGGCAAACACCGGAGTGATCCGCTGGAGCGACCCCAGCTTTGCCGACCCGCATCGGATATTGCCCGAAGCGGCAACCTTTGGGCTGCAATACGGCGTGACCGTTGCCTGCGGTCCGTCCAGCTCGCGCAGCATTGCCGGGTTTTCCCGGTCGGATCGTGAGTTCGAGGTCAATGAAATAAGGCTGGTCCAGGCCTGCGTCGAGCGGATGCATGCGCGCTTTGCCCTGCCCGCGTCGCTGACCCAGGCTCAGCTGGAGGCTTTGCGCTGCCTGGCCAGGGGGGATCGCCATTCGGATGCGGCCACGCGCCTGGGGATTTCGGAAAGTGCCTTCAAGGCCAGGATCGTGTCGGCGCGAGAGCGATTGTCGGCCCGCACGACCGCCGAAGCGATCCGGCGGGCGCGCGATCACCGGCTTATCTGATCGGCCCAGCCTGATCGGTCCAGCCTGATCGGGGCAGCCTGATCGCCTCACCCGCCGCAGGTGTCCGGGTCCTGAGCGCGCTGTTGCCAGTCGGCGCGGAAGCGCCCAGATTGTCCGGACAACAGTTCAGAGTCGGACCCATGCTGCGCCTCGCCCTGATCACCCTGCTGATCCTGCCGCACCCGCTGGCTGCTGAAGTCACCGTGCCGCAAGGCCGCGACGAAGTGATGCTGTCCTTCGCTCCGGTGGTGCGCCAGACGGCTCCTGCGGTCGTGAACATCTATGCCCGCCAGCTGGTGCAGGACCGGTCCAATCCCTTTGCCGGCGACCCGTTCTTCGACCAGTTCTTCCAGGACCTGAACGGTCCGCCGCAGGTGCGCAATTCGCTTGGGTCGGGCGTGATTGCCGGGGCGGATGGGATCGTGGTGTCGAACTACCACGTGATCGCGGACGCAACCGACATCCGCGTGGTGCTGGCAGACCGGCGGGAATTCGAAGCCGAGGTCCTGTTGGCGGACCCGCAAAGCGACCTTGCCGTGCTGAAGGTGGAGGCGGATGAACCTCTGCCGGCGCTGCAGCTGGGCGACAGCGACGCCTTGCAGGTCGGCGACCTGGTGCTGGCCGTCGGCAACCCGTTCGGAGTGGGGCAGACGGTCAGCTCGGGCATCGTGTCAGGGCTGGCGCGGTCGGCGTTGCAGGTCGGGGATGGCACGGGCTATTTCGTGCAGACCGACGCGCCGATCAATCCTGGCAACTCGGGCGGGGCGCTGGTCGACCTGCAAGGGCGGCTGGTGGGGATCAACACGGCGATCCTGACCAAGGGTGGCGGGTCCAACGGGATCGGCTTTGCGGTGCCATCGAACCTGGTGGCGGCAGTGATCGCTCAGGCGAGGGCCGGGGAAACGCAGTTCCGCCGGCCCTGGGCCGGGATTTCGGGCCAGGAGGTGGACGCCGCACTGGCCGACGCCATCGGAATGGACCGGCCGCTTGGGGTGATGATCACGGAGCTGCATCCGCAAAGCCCCTTCGTCGCCGCTGGCCTGAAGGAAGGCGACGTCGTGCTGTCGCTGGGCGGCGACGGGATCAACACGCCGCAAGAGTTCCTGTACCGGCTGTCGGTGCTTGGGACTGGCGCGCAGCCGGTGGATTATGTGCGGGACGGTGCGGTCGCCGAGACCGAGGTCATGCTGGGGCCGGCCCCGGACCAGCCGGACCGCCAGCTGACGCGCGTCACCCAGGACATCATCCTGCGCGGGGCCGTTCTGGCGCGGATCAACCCGGCCATCATCGCCGAACTGCATCTGCCCGTGCAGGCCGAGGGCGTGATCCTGCTCGAGACGTCGGATCTGGCCTTTGACATCGGCCTGCAGGCGGGCGACATCCTGATCGCGATCAACGGGCAGGGGATCACCACTCCGGCAGATGCGGTGACGGCCGCGCAAGTGCCATCGCGGCGCTGGCAGATTGACCTGCTTCGCCGTGGCGAGCCGATGCGGCTGCGCTTCCGGCTTTAGTCCCGCGCTCCGCTTGGATAAGGTGGCGGCATGGCCGATCTTTTCGACATGCCCTCACAGCCTGCCGGCGGCCCGCGCCCGCTGGCCGACCGATTGCGGCCAAAGTCCCTGGCCGAGGTGATCGGGCAGGAAAAGGTCCTGTCCCGCGACGGTCCACTGGGGGCGATGCTGGCGGCGAGATCCTTGTCTTCGCTGATCCTCTGGGGGCCGCCGGGGGTGGGCAAGACCACCATCGCGCGGCTGCTGGCGGCTGAGACGGACCTGCATTTCGTCCAGATTTCGGCGATCTTCACGGGTGTCCCGGACCTGCGGAAGGTGTTCGAGGCGGCAAGGCTCCGCCGCCAGAACGGCAAGGGGACGCTGCTGTTCGTCGACGAGATCCACCGGTTCAACAAGGCGCAGCAGGACGGCTTCCTGCCGCATATGGAGGATGGGACGATCCTTCTGGTCGGGGCCACGACCGAAAACCCCAGCTTCGAGCTGAATTCGGCACTTCTGTCGCGGTCGCAGGTCATCGTCCTGGAACGTCTGGCGCTTGCCGACCTGGAACGCCTGGCGCAGCGGGCCGAGCAGGACCTGGGCCGCGCGCTGCCCCTGAAGGGCGAGGCGCGCGAGGCGATGCTGGAGATGGCCGACGGCGACGGCCGGGCGCTTCTGAACCTGATCGAGCAGGTGGCGGCGTGGCGGCTCGACGCCCCGCTGACCCGCGACCAGCTGGCCCGCGGCTGATGCGGCGGGCGGCGAAATACGACAAGTCGGGGGAAGAGCACTACAATCTGATCTCGGCGCTGCACAAGTCGGTCCGCGGCAGCGACCCTGACGCCGCACTTTACTGGTTCGCCCGGATGCTGGAGGGCGGCGAGGACCCGCGCTTTCTTGCCCGCCGCCTGACCCGCATGGCGGTCGAGGATATCGGCCTGGCCGACCCGCAGGCCGAAGCCGTGTGCCTTGACGGCTGGCAGACCTACGAACGTCTCGGCTCGCCCGAGGGGGAGTTGGCCCTGGCGCAGGCGGTGGTCTACCTGGCGCTGGCGCCAAAGTCGAACGCGGTCTACACGGCCTACAAGGCGGCCCGCACCGCCGCGCGCGAGACGGGCAGCCTGATGCCGCCCAGGCACATCCTGAACGCGCCGACCCGGATGATGAAGGACATCGGCTACGGCTCGGGCTATGCCTATGACCATGACGCCGAGGACGGGTTCTCGGGGCAGAATTACTTCCCGGAAGGCATGAAGCGGCCGGTCTGGTACCTGCCCCCCGAACGCGGCTTCGAGCGCGAGCTGAAGAAGCGCGTCGATTACTTCGCCAAGCTTCGTGCGAAACGCCAGGACGACAAGGCGTAACCGGCAAGGCGTAATCGGCTCGGGACCAGGGTCGTCGAAGATTGCTCCGACGACCCTGGTCCCTGGGGTGCCTGTCACCGGGCGAAGCGCTTGTACTTCACCCGCTTCGGTTCCAGCGCGTCGGGGCCAAGACGGCGGACCTTGTCGTCCTCATAGGCCTGGAAGTTGCCCTCGAACCATTCCACATGCGCGTCGCCTTCAAACGCCAGGATGTGGGTGCAGAGCCGGTCCAGGAAGAAGCGGTCGTGGCTGATGATGATCGCGCAGCCGGCGAAATCCTCGATGGCGGCTTCCAGCGCCTGCAGCGTTTCCACGTCCAGGTCGTTGGTCGGTTCGTCAAGCAGCAGCACGTTGCCGCCGGATTTCAGCAGCTTGGCCATGTGGACGCGGTTGCGTTCGCCGCCCGACAAGAGACCGACCTTCTTCTGCTGGTCGGTGCCCTTGAAGTTGAACGCCCCGGTATAGACGCGAGAGTTCATCTGCAGGTCGCCCAGGTGGATGACCTCGGCCCCGCCCGAGATTTCCTCCCAGACGTTCTTGTTCGGGTCGAGCGCGTCGCGCGACTGGTCGACATAGGCCAGCTTCACCGTCTCGCCCAGCTTGATCGTGCCGGCGTCGGGGGCCTCGGCGCCGGTGATCATGCGGAAGAGGGTGGACTTGCCGGCCCCGTTCGGGCCGATGACGCCGACGATGGCGCCGGGCGGGACGGTGAAGGACAGGTCCTCGATCAGCAGCTTGTCGCCCATCGCCTTCTTCAGGCCCTCGACCTCGATCACCTTGTTGCCCAGACGCTCGCCGTTCGGGATGATGATCTGCGCGCTGGTGGCGCGTTCGGAAACGGTCTGGCCGGCCATCTCGTTATAGCGGTTGAGGCGGGCCTTGCCCTTAGCCTGCCGCGCCTTGGCGCCAGAGCGGATCCACTCCAGTTCCTTTTCCAGCGCCTTCTGCTTGGTCTTGTCCTCACGCGCCTCTTGCGCCATGCGCTTGGCCTTCTGCTCCAGCCAGGCGGAATAGTTGCCCTCGTAGGGAATGCCCCGGCCACGGTCGAGTTCAAGAATCCAGCCGGTGATGTCGTCCAGGAAATAGCGGTCGTGGGTGACGATCAGGATCGTGCCCTTGTAGGCGATCAGGTGCTTTTGCAGCCAGGCGATCGATTCCGCGTCGAGGTGGTTGGTCGGTTCGTCCAGAAGCAGCATGTCGGGCTTTTCAAGCAAGAGCTTGCACAGCGCGATGCGGCGGCGTTCGCCCCCCGACAGCGTGGTCACGTCGGCATCGTCGGGCGGGCAGCGCAGCGCGTCCATCGCGACGCCCACGGTCGCCTCAAGCTCCCACAGGTTGCCGGCGTCGATCTGGTCCTGCAGGGCGGCCATCTCGTCGGCGGTCTCGTCCGAGTAGTTCATCGCCAGTTCGTTGTAGCGTTCCAGGATCTTCGTCTGCTCGGCCACGCCCAGCATGACGTTTTCCTTGGCGGTCAGGGCCGGGTCGAGGTACGGCTCTTGCGCCAGGTAGCCGACCTTGGCACCCTTGGCGGCCCAGGCCTCGCCTTTGAAGTCCTTGTCCATCCCGGCCATGATCTTCAAGAGCGTGGACTTGCCCGCGCCGTTGACGCCGACGACGCCGATCTTCACGCCGGGCAGGAAGTTCAGGTGGATGTTCTCGAAGCAGGTCTTGCCGCCCGGGTAGGTCTTGGAGACGTTCTCCATGTGATAGACGTA
>PNNE01000132.1 GCA_013824055.1 Rhodobacter sp.
AACCGGCAATGACCGGCTGGAGGGCGGGGAGGGAGACGACTGGCTTGCGGGCCGGGCCGGTGCCGATACCTTTGTCTTCTCGCTTGGGGCGGATGTGGTGGCTGACTTCCGCGACATGGAGGACAAGATCGTCCTTGACCGGGCGCTGTGGGCGGGGTCGGGGGGGGTGCCCTCGGTTGCCAGTATCCTATCCGGCGCCAGAGTGACCGACGCCGGGTTGCATTTCGATTTCGGCAATGGGAATACTCTGGACATTCACGGAATTTTCAACGCAAACCTGCTTTCGGACGACATTCTGTTCATGTGAGGCGCGGCGGGTTCGATGGCGATCAGGGTGCTGGTGACAGGCGGCGCAGGGTATATCGGGTCGCACGCCTGCAAGGCTCTGGCGCGGGCCGGGTTCGAACCGGTGGTCTTCGACAATCTTTCGACGGGATGGAGGGGCGCGGTCAAATGGGGGCCTCTGGTGCAGGGCGACCTGATGGACCGGGCCAGCATCGATGCCGCTCTGGCCGAGTATCGCCCGGAAGCCGTCATGCACTTTGCGGCGCTGTCGCTGGTGGGCGAATCGATGCAGGACCCCGGTCGGTACTGGCGGGTCAACGTGGGCGGGGCGCTGAACCTGCTGGAGGCTTGCGCGGCGGCTGGGGTGCGGAGCTTTGTCTTCTCGTCGACCTGCGCGACCTATGGCGACCAGGACGGGGTACTGCTGACCGAAGCGACGCCGCAGCGGCCGATCAATGCCTATGGCGGGTCGAAGCTTGCAATTGAACAAATGCTGCGTGATTTCGGAGTTTCAGCCGGAATTTCCCACGTGATCTTTCGATATTTCAACGTTTCCGGGGCGGACCCCGAGGGCGATGCGGGCGAGCAGCACGTGCCCGAGACGCACCTTATCCCGCTGATGCTGGATGCGGTGGCGGGCAAGCGGCCGGCCCTGACGGTGTTCGGGACCGACTATCCGACATCGGACGGGACCTGTGTGCGGGATTACGTGCATGTCTCGGACCTGGCAGATGCGCATGTGCTGGGGCTGCGGCGGCTGCTGGACGGCAAGGGCAACGGTGTCTTCTGTCTGGGAACGGGCCGCGGGTTCTCGGTGCGTGAAGTGATCGATGCCAGCCGGATGGTCACGAACCGGGAGGTGCCGGTGGTGATCGGCGACCGGCGCCCGGGGGATGCGGCGGCGCTGGTCTCATCCTCGACCCATGCGATTCAGGAACTGGGGTGGGAGCCGCAGCGGTCAACCCTGCGGCAGATGATCGGCGATGCCTGGGCCTGGGCGCAGAAACCTGGGTTCGACGCGTAGTCAGAGGTCCAGGTCCAGTGCCGGCTTGGGCTTTTGCGCCCCCGGCATGCCAATGCCAAGCCAGCCGCCGCGCAGCGGCAATGTCCGCTCGGCCCCCCAGTCTCCGGTGACGGTAAGCAGGTCGCCCTCCAGCATCACGCCCGCGACCGACTGGCCGGAGGGCCATCGGATGGCGCCGATCACGTGGCGGATGTCGACGGTGCCCTGCGGATCCAGCGTCATCTGTCCGGGCTGGCCGGCGGCGGTCAGTGGATCGGGGGTCTCACGCGACGACAGGCCCAGCATGGAGAGCGCCGCGCCTTCCTCGACGCCGAGACAGCCCTTGTGGCGGCCATTCCAGGGGGCATGGTCGCGGCCACCGTTGGAATGCCAGAGCATGGTCATCGGCAGCTGCGCCGGGTTGCGCAGCGACAGGAAGAGGTCGCCCTCGGCCGGTCGGACGACAGCGGTCCAGCCAAGGCGCGAGGCGGGGTCCTCGATCCCGGCGACGAAATCCTCGTGGGCGTCCCCCCAGGGATAGCGGTGCAGGTTGACCGTGCTGCCGTCGGCGGCGGGGAAGTCGGCGGCGTCCTCGGCGCGGCGGGGATAGGCGAGGCGCGAGCGGCCGTGGCTGGTCTCGAGCGGTTCGGCAAGCGTCTCCCACCAGCGCTTGCGCGAGAAGGAGAGTCTGCCACCGTTCGGCAGCGCGACCATCGCGTGGTTGGCCACGGGAAGCGATCCGGTCCCGCCGATGAACAGGTGGCGCTGGTAGACGAAAGGGTGGCCGTCCTGCACCGACAGCTCCTTGATGACGGTCGCGCCCTGAACGGCCCTGTCCAGGACAGCGCGAAGGGTGCCGGGCATGGCGGGCACGACGCGCCAGCCGCCATTGGCCGGATGGCCGTGGAGCCCGTCGGCACTGGGGCCGAAGGGGGCGGCGAGGAAGTCCCCGGCCAGCCAGGCCTGGTGTGGTGGGGCACCGGCCGGAACCTCGGATGCGGACCAGGGGGCCCGGTGCAGGGGGGCGATCGTGGCGCCTTCGTCGGTGACTTCCATGTGTTGCAGGACGCCTCCAAGCGGGGAGAAGTCGATGCGGATGCCGTGGGCGCTGAGGCTCTGGGTCATTGGTGGCCCCTCCTTCGTGGCCCCTCCTTCGTGGCGCAGGCTAGCCGCTGGCCCGGCCCGGACGCAAGGTCAGGCGGGCAGCAACTCCAGCGCGACGCCCTGGCCGACGCCGACGCAAAGCGAGACCAGGGCCGAGCGCGCCCCGGTCTCGGCCAGGCGGCGGGCAGCGGTGCCAGCCAGGCGGGCACCCGACATGCCCAGAGGGTGGCCCATCGCGATGGCGCCGCCACAGGCGTTCAGGCGCGGGTCGTCGTCGGTCAGGCCCCAGGCGCGGGTGCAGGCCAGGACCTGGGCGGCGAAGGCTTCGTTCAGCTCGATGATCTGATGGTCCTGCGCGGCGCGTCCGGTGCGGTCGGTCAGGCGGCGGGCGGCTGTCACGGGCCCAATCCCCATGACCCGGGGTTCAACCGCGCCCGACGCGGCGGCACCGATGCGGGCCAGGGGACAAAGGCCGTACCGGCGGACGGCGGCAGAGGAGGCGAGGAGGACCGCAGCGGCCCCGTCGTTGACGCCAGAGGCGTTCCCGGCGGTCACGGTGCCGGGGGTGCGGAACGGGGTGGGAAGGGCGGCCAGTCTCTCCAGCGTGGTCGGCCGGGGATGTTCGTCGGCAGAGACGATGCTGTCGGCCTTCCGGCCCTGGATGGCGATCGGCAGGATGTCCGCGGCGTGCCATTCGGCGTCGTAGCGCGACTGCGAAAGCAGAGCATAGCGGTCCTGGTCCAGACGGCTGATCCCGTGCTCGGCGGCAAGGTTCTCGGCGGTTTCGGGCATGGAGTCGGTGCCCCAGGTCTGCGCCATCCGGGGGTGGATGAAACGCCAGCCGATGGTGGTGTCGAAAATCTCGGGCCCGCGGGCAAAGGGGGTCTCGGCCTTGGACATCACGAAGGGCGCGCGGGACATGCTTTCGACGCCGCCTGCGATGATGACATCCGCTGCCCCGTCGCGGATGGTGCGGGCGGCAAGGATCACCGCATCAAGGCCCGAGGCGCAGAGGCGGTTCACCGTCAGCGCCGGAACCGTGGGACCAAGGCGGGACAGCAGGACGGCCATCCGGGCGACATTGCGGTTGTCCTCGCCCGCCTGGTTGGCGCAGCCGAAGATCACTTCATCGACGGCAAGATCCTGCAGATCAAGCAGGCCGTCGATGACCCGGGCGGCCAGGTCGTCGGGGCGGACCTGGGCCAGCGCGCCGGCGTAGCGGCCGATCGGGGTCCGGCGGTGGGCACAGAGGAAAACCTCGGTCATGCAGTCTCCAGCCCCGGTGCGGGGTCGTAGCGCGGTTTCAGGACATCCGGCGCGGCGGCGCGAAGGCGGGCGAGTTCCTGCAGAATGGCGCTGCGGCCGTGACGGGCAAGGGTCTCGAACGGCCCATGCGGAAAGTTGAGGCCCAGCCGCATGGCGGTGTCGATCCCTTCGGGCGTGGTGCCGCCCTCGGAAAGCAGCCAATGCGCTTCGTTGACCAGCGCGGCCTCGATGCGCAGCGCGATGGTCCGGGCATCGGACGGAGCAGCGGCAGGCGGGTCGGGAAAGACGAAGCCGCGCCCGGTCTTGCGTCCCAGGTTTCCGCTGGCGACCTGGGCCTTCAGCGCGGGAAAGACGTGGTAGCGCGGATGGCCCTGCATCGCCGTGTGCATCCCTTCGGTCGCGGCCAGGTTGATGTCGGCGCCGACAAGGTCGATCAGCGCGAAGGGGCCAAGCCGGTAGCCCGCGGCGGTCATGGCGGCGTCGATTTCGCCGGGACCGCGGCCTTCGGCCAGCAGGGCCAGCGCCTCGCCGTAATAGGGCCGGGCGCAGCGGTTGACGATAAAGCCCGGGCGGTCGGGACAGCGGATGACGGTCTTGCCCGCAGCCTCGGTCCAGGTCCCGGCACGGGCGATGACGTCACCAGCGGTCGTGGCGTGGGGCGCCAGCTCTACCAGCTTCATCGCGGGGGGCGGGTTGAAGAAGTGCAGCGCAAGTACGCGCGCCGGGTGCCGCAGACCCCGGGCGATCCCGTGGATTGGCAGAGACGAGGTATTGGTGGCCAGGATGGCGTCCGGCGCGACGATCTTCTCAAGGCAGGCGAAGAGGGTCTGCTTGGCGTCCAGCTTCTCGACGATGGCCTCGATGACCAGCTGGCAGGGGGCCAGCGCCGGAAGGTCGTCAGCCACGGTCAGGCAGCCAAGCGCACGGTCGCGCTCTGCCTGGGTCAGTTTTCCGGCGGCAACGCGGGATTGCAGGGCCGCGGTCAGCCGGTCGCGGGCGCTGTCACGCGCCGGAGCGTGGGCGTCGGTGGCAATCACCGGAAAACCGGCCTGCGCATAGACCTGCACAATGCCAAGGCCCATTGTCCCAAGGCCGACTACTCCGATCGTGGGCCCGATTGTGGGCCCGATTGTGGGCAGATCATCCATTCCAGACCTTCCGGGCCAAAGATTCCGGGCCAATCCTTCCGGGTCAGCTGCCCGCATCCTGCACCAGCCAACCGGAATTTCAAGCTGGAAACTTCAAGCTTGAAATTATTCGGGGCGGGTGGCAGGCTTGGCGCGAACAGGGACTCGAGGAGGGTCAGGTGAAGGTTCTTTGCCTTGGTGGCGGGCCGGCGGGCCTGTATTTCGCGATCTCGATGAAGCTGCGCAACCCCTCGCACGAAGTGACGGTGCTGGAGCGGAACCGGGCGAACGACACGTTCGGCTGGGGCGTGGTGCTGTCCGATGACGCGCTGGGGCGGATGCAGAAGAACGACCCCCAGTCGACCGAGGCGATCCGGTCCAGCTTTGCCTACTGGGACGACATCGCGGTGATCCACGACGGGGTCCGCACCGTGTCGGGCGGGCACGGCTTTGCCGGGATCGGGCGCAAGACGCTGCTGATCCTTTTGCAGGCCAGGGCGCGCGAGCTTGGGGTCGACCTGCAGTTCGAGACCGAGTTCCGCACCGCCGAGGACTACCGCAAGGACTATGACCTGGTGGTGGCGACCGACGGCATCAACTCGCTGGTCCGGCGCGAATATGCCGAGGTGTTCCAGCCCGACATCGACACCCGGCTGTGCAAGTTCGTCTGGCTGGGCACCAAGGCCAAGTTCGACGACGCCTTCACCTTCATCTTCGAGCGCACCGCACATGGCTGGGTCTGGGCCCATGTCTACCAGTTCGACGCCGAAACCGCGACCTTCATCGTGGAATGTCTGCCCGAGACCTGGGATGCCTGGGGCTTTGCCGACATGACCAAGGAGGAAACGGTCGAGACCTGCCGCAGGATCTTTGCGGCGCATCTGGGCGGGCACGCGCTGATGTCCAACGCCGCCCACCTGCGCGGGTCGGCGGTCTGGATGCAGTTCCCCCGGGTGATCTGTCAGCGCTGGTATCACGAGAACGTCGTGCTGATGGGCGATGCGGCGGCGACGGGACATTTCTCGATCGGGTCCGGCACAAGGCTGGCGATGGATTCGGCCATCGCTCTGGCGGACTACCTGCACTCCGAGCCGACGCTGGAGGGCGCTTTCCAGCGTTATCAGGACGAACGCCGGGTCGAGGTCCTGCGCCTGCAATCGGCGGCGCGCAACAGCCTGGAATGGTTCGAGCGGGTCGAGCGCTATCTGGACATGGCGCCGATGCAGTTCGCCTATTCGCTGTTGACGCGCAGCCAGCGGATCAGCCACGAGAACCTGCGCCTGCGCGATCCCGATTGGCTGCGCAAGGCCGAGGACTGGTTCCAGGCCCAGGCGGGTGGTCAGGCGGGGCGGCAACCGATGTTCGCGCCGTTCCAGTTGCGGGACATGCGGCTGGAGAACCGGATCGTCGTCAGCCCGATGGCGCAGTACAAGGCTGTCGACGGCTGCCCGACCGATTGGCACTTCGTCCACTATGCCGAGCGTGCGAAGGGCGGGGCGGGGCTGGTCTATGTCGAGATGACCTGCGTGTCGCCCGAGGGTCGCATCACGCCCGGCTGTCCGGGGCTTTACGCCCCCGAGCACGAGGTGGCCTGGAAACGGCTGGCCGATTTCGTCCATGCCGAGACGCGGGCCAAGCTCTGCTGCCAGATCGGACATTCGGGGCGCAAGGGCAGCACCCAACTGGGCTGGGAGGAAGGGGATGCGCCCCTGGCCAGCGGCAACTGGGAGGTGATGAGCGCCAGCGCGATCCCCTGGAGCGGCCGGAACCCCATCCCGCGCGCGATGACACGGGCCGACATGGACCGGGTGCGCGACCAGTTCGTCGCCTCGACCCGGATGGCGATGCGCGCCGGGTTTGACATGATCGAACTTCATGCGGCGCACGGCTATCTGATTTCGTCGTTCATAAGCCCCAAATCGAACATCCGCACCGATGACTACGGCGGCAGCCTGGAGAACCGGATGCGCTGGCCTCTGGAGGTGTTTCGCGCGATGCGGGCGGCCTGGCCGGCAGAGAAGCCGATGTCGGTGCGCATCTCGGCAAGCGACTGGGTGGGCGACGCAGGGGTGACACCGGATGAGGCGGTGGAGATCGCCAAGGCCTTCGCGGCGGCGGGGGCCGACATCATCGACGTCAGCGCCGGGCAGACCAGCACTGACGCCAAGCCGGTCTATGGCCGGATGTTCCAGACTCCGTTCAGCGACCGCATCCGCAACGAAGCGAACCTGGCGACCATCGCGGTCGGCAACATCACCGAGGCGGATCAGGTCAACGGCATCCTGCTGGCGGGGCGCGCCGACCTGGTGGCGCTTGCGCGGCCGCATCTGGCCGACCCCTACTGGACGCTGCATGCGGCGGTGCAGGCGGGGGATGACAGGGTCTTCTGGCCGAACCCCTACCTCAACGGCCGCGACCAGGCGCTGCGGCTGCAAGCCCGCGCGCAAGAGGCGATCCGGGCATGATGCTGCAGGGCAAGCGCGTGCTGATCACCGGGGGCGGCTCGGGTGCCGGGGCCGACCTCGCGCGTGGCTTTGCCGGGGCGGGGGCCGAGGTGGTGATCGCGGGCCGTCGCGAGGACGCGCTGCGGAGGGTGGCGCAACCCTTGGGGGCGGCTTGGGTGCAGGCGGATGTGACGGACGAGGGATCGGTCGCGGCCATGTTCCGCGCGGCGGGACCCTGTGACATCGTCATCGCCAACGCCGGGGCCGCGGAGTCAGGAGTGATGGCGAAGACGACGCTGGCCCAGTGGAACGCGATGATCGCGGTGAACCTGACCGGGGTCTTCCTGACCTTTCGTGAGGCGCTGGGGCAGTTCAGGGGCGAGGGGCGGCTGATTGCCGTGGCCTCGACCGCGGCACTGAAGGGCTATGCCAAGGTGGCACCCTATGCTGCGGCCAAGCATGGGGTGGTCGGGCTGGTGCGCTCTCTGGCGCTGGAGGTGGCGCGGAAGGGGATCACCGTGAACGCGATCTGCCCGGGGTTTCTGGACACTCCGATGACCGACCATTCGGTGCGGGTGATTGCCGAGAAGACCGGGAAATCGCTGGCGGAAGCCCGGGCGGCGCTGGAGCAGCTTAGCCCCCAGGGGCGGCTTTACCAGCCGTCCGAGGTGACGGCGGCGGCATTGTATCTGGCCTCCGGGGCCGCAAGCGGGGTGAACGGCGCCTGCCTTTCGATCTCGGGGGGCGAGGTATGAGCGAAGGCTCGAAGCGGCGGCTGAAGATGTGGATCCGGCTGCTGGGCGTGACCCGCGCGGCCGAGAACGGCTTGCGGGAATACCTGCGGCTGAAGCACGAGACCACGTTGCCGCGGTTTGACGTCATGGCCGCCCTCTATCGCCGCCGCGAGGGGGTGACGATGAGCGAGTTGAGCCGGATGCTGCTGGTGTCGAACGGCAATGCGACCGCCGTGGTGGACCGGCTGGAGGGCGAGGGGCTGGTCCGGCGCACTCCCTCCGAGCTGGACCGCCGGACCGTGCATGTCGCGCTGACGGCGGAAGGCCTGAAAGCCTTCGAGACCATGGCCGAGGGGCATGAGGCCGAAGTGGCCCGGCTCTTTGCCGGCATCACCGACGAAGAGCTGGACCAGTTGACTGCGATCCTGAAGAGGATGGGACGATGACCATTGTGTCGGAGACGAAGCTGGCGGGGCTGAAGCCGCAGCACTTCCTGTGGCAAGTTCAGGATCGAGTGGCCGTGATCCGGCTGAACCGGCCCGACCGGAAGAACCCGCTGACCTTCGACAGCTACGCCGAGCTGCGGGATACCTTTCGCGCACTGGTCTATGCGACGGATGTGGACGTGGTGGTCTTCGCCCCGAACGGCGGCAATTTCTGCTCGGGCGGCGATGTGCATGAGATCATCGGTCCCTTGATCGGGCGGCCGATGACGGACCTTCTGGCCTTTACCCGGATGACGGGGGATCTGGTCAAGGCGATGATCGGGTGCGGCAAGCCGATCATCTCGGCGGTGGACGGGGTGGCCGTGGGGGCCGGGGCGATCATCGCGATGGCCTCGGACCTGCGGCTGGCGACGCCTGCGGCCAAGTGCGCGTTTCTGTTCACCAGGGTGGGACTGGCGGGCTGCGACATGGGGGCCTGCGCGATGCTGCCCAGGATCATCGGGCAGGGCCGGGCGGCCGAGCTTCTGTACACCGGGCGCACGATGGCGGCCGAAGAGGGCCATGCCTGGGGGTTCTGGAATGCGCTGCACGCCCCCGAGGCGCTGGAGGCCGAGGCGCTGGTGATGGCGCGGCGGCTGGCCTCGGGGCCGACCTTCGCGCATGGGATCACCAAGACGCAGCTGAACCAGGAATGGAACATGGGGCTGGAGCAGGCCATCGAGGCCGAGGCGCAGGCTCAGGCGATCTGCATGCAGACGAAGGATTTCGAGCGGGCTTACCGGGCCTTTGTCGCCAGGGAAAAGCCGGTGTTTCAAGGGGACTGAGGGCGGACCGGGGGCCAGCCCCTCGCGTCCACGGTTGCTTGAACCGGCGGCGCAACCGTGAACGCACCCCGGGATATTTGGGCAAGGATGAAATGAGCGATCAGAGTTTCCTGGACTGGCCGTTCTTCGAGCCCCGCCACCGTGACCTGGCGGCGGCTTTGGAGGATTGGTGCGCGGCCAACCTGCCGGTGTCGCATGGTGACACGGATGCGGCCTGCAAGGGGCTGGTTGCCGCGCTGGGTGCCAGTGGCTGGCTGCAGCATTCGGGCGCGGGGCAGGGCGAGCGGCTGGATGTGCGCGCGTTGTGTCTGATCCGCGAGACGCTGGCGCGGCATGACGGGCTGGCGGACTTCGCCTTTGCGATGCAGGGGTTGGGGATGGGGGCGGTGTCCCTGTTCGGGACGGCCGAGCAGCGGGAGTGGCTGGTCAGGACGCGATCGGGTGCGGCGATTTCGGGGTTTGCGCTGACCGAGCCGGGGTCGGGGTCGGACGTGGCCGCGACGGCGACCGTGGCGGAACGGGTGCAAGGCGGCTGGCGGCTTTCGGGCGAGAAGACCTACATCTCGAACGGCGGGATCGCCGATGTCTATGTGATCTTCGCGCGGACCGGCGAGGCTCCGGGCGCCAGGGGGCTTTCGGCGTTCCTGCTGCCCGCCGACGCGCCGGGTCTGGAGGTCGTCAGCCGGATCGAGGTGATGGCGCCGCATCCCCTGGCGCATCTGCGGCTGTCCGACGTGGAACTGCCCGAGGCTGCGCTGATCGGGAAACCCGGCGAGGGGTTCAAGATTGCGATGTCGGTGCTGGATGTGTTCCGGTCCACCGTGGGGGCCGCGGCGCTGGGCTTTGCGCGTCGGGCGCTGGACGAGGCACTGGCGCGGACGCAAGGCCGCCGCATCCAGGGGCAGGCACTGAGCGAGCTGCAACTGGTGCAGGGGCATCTGGCCGACATGGCGCTGGAGATCGACGCCTCGGCGCTGCTGGTCTACCGGGCGGCCTGGGTGAAGGACATGGGCGCGGCAAGGGTCAGCCGCGAGGCCGCGATGGCCAAGCTCTATTCCACGGAAGCCGCCCAGCGGGTGATCGACATGGCCGTCCAGCTGCACGGCGGTGACGGGGTGCGGCACGGGTTCGCCGTGGAAAGCCTGTACCGCGAGATCCGGGCGCTGCGGATCTATGAGGGCGCCAGCGACGTCCAGCGCATCATCATCGCCCGGAGCCTGCTTGGATGACGTACGAACGCCTGATCCAGATCGAATTCAACCATTGCGACCCGGCAGGGATCGTCTTCTATCCACGCTATTTCGAGATGGTGAACTCGGTCATCGAGAACTTCTTTGCCGATGTGGTCGGGCGGTCGTTCGCGTCCATGCACTTTGGCGCCACGAATGGCGTGCCGACAGTGGCGATCGAGGCGGTGTTCCAGAAGCCCTCTCGGCTGGGCGAGAAGGTTCGGTTCACGCTGCGGGTCGAGAAGGTGGGCGGCTCTTCGGTCAAGCTGTGGGTCGAGGGGCACGGAGACGATGGCTTGCGGCTGAAGGTGGGCATGACGCTGGCCTGGATCGACGGGATGCGCGCTGCGCCCTGGCCCGGGGAAATGCGGGCAGCGCTGGAGCGATACAGGGAGACGCAGGATGCATGAGGTTCTTCACCCCAGGCACTGGAAAGCGGCGCGGGGATACTCGAACGGCATCGCGGCGGAAGGCCGGATGGTCTTTACCGGCGGGATCATCGGCTGGAACGCCGACCAGGAGTTCGAGACGGACGATTTTGTCGGTCAGGTCGAACAGGTCCTGAAATCCATCGTCGAGGTGCTGGCCGAGGCGGGGGCGGGGCCGCAGCACCTGGTGCGGCTGACCTGGTACGTGACCGACAAGCGTGAGTACCTGGACAGTCTGAAAGAGCTGGGGGCGGTCTACAAGGCGGTGATCGGCAGGCACTATCCCGCGATGGCTCTGGTTCAGGTGGTGGCCCTGGTCGAGGACCGGGCCAAGGTGGAAATCGAGGCGACCGCCGTCATTCCGATGGCCTGAGGAGGGCAAGACATGCTTGGACCGACCGGACATCGCGACACCTTCACCCGCGACCGGCTTCCCGCGCCCGAGGACTGGCCCGAGATCAGGCTTGACGGTTTCACCTACCCGGAGTGGCTGAACGCCGGGGTCGAGCTGACCGACGCGATGGTCGCCAAGGGCTTTGGCGACAACACGGCGCTGATCGGCAACGGGCGCAGCCGCACCTACAAGGAGCTGACCGACTGGTCGAACCGCATCGCGCATGCCCTGGTCGAGGATTACGCGGTCAGGCCGGGAAACCGGGTGCTGATCCGGTCGGCGAACAACCCGGCGATGGTCGCCTGCTGGCTGGCGGCGACCAAGGCCGGGGCGGTCGTGGTCAATACCATGCCGATGCTGCGCGCCGGCGAGCTGACCCAGATCGTCGACCGGGCCGAAATCACCCATGCACTGTGCGACACCCGGCTGATGGAAGAGCTGGTTGCCTGCGCCAAGAGCTCGCGCCACCTGCGGACGGTGGTGGGTTTCGACGGAACCGCGAACCACGACGCCGAACTGGACCGGGTGGCGCTGTCAAAGTCGGTGAAGTTCCAGGCCGTGCCGACGGGGCGGGACGATGTGGCCTTGCTGGGCTTCACCTCGGGTACCACGGGAGAGCCCAAGGCGACCATGCACTTCCACCGCGACTTGCTGATCATCGCGGACGGCTATGCGAAAGAGGTGCTGGGCGTGACGCCCGAAGATGTCTTCGTCGGGTCTCCTCCGCTGGCCTTCACCTTCGGCCTGGGGGGGCTTGCGGTCTTTCCCCTGCGCTTTGGCGCGGCGGCGGCGCTGCTGGAGCAGGCAAGCCCGCCGAACATGATCGAGATCATCCAGAAGCACCGCGCGACGGTCTGCTTTACCGCGCCCACCGCCTACCGCGTGATGCTGAAGGCGATGGCGGAAGGGGCGGACCTGTCCTCGCTGCGGGCCGCCGTCAGCGCAGGCGAGACGTTGCCTGCCCCGGTCTATGACGACTGGATCGCAAGGACCGGCAAGCCGATGCTGGACGGGATCGGCGCGACCGAGATGCTGCACATCTTCATCACCAACCGCTTCGACGACCACAGGCCCGCCTGCACCGGGCGGCCGGTGACCGGGTATGAGGCGAAGATCGTCGGCGACGACATGGCCGAACTTCCGCGCGGAGAGGTCGGGCGGCTGGCGGTGCGCGGGCCGACGGGCTGCCGCTATCTGGCCGACAAGCGGCAGCAGGCTTACGTCAAGGCGGGCTGGAACCTGACCGGCGACAGCTTCTGGCAGGACGAGGAGGGCCGCTTCCACTTTGCCGCCCGGTCCGACGACATGATCATCAGCGCGGGTTACAACATCGCGGGACCCGAGGTCGAGGCGGCGCTGCTGTCCCATCCCGCTGTCCTGGAATGTGCCGTCATCGGCAGCCCGGACGCAGACCGCGGCCAGATCGTCGAGGCGCATGTGGTCCTGGCCGAGGGTCATGCTCCGGGCGATCTGCTGGTCAGGATCCTGCAGGACCACGTCAAGCGGGCCATCGCGCCCTACAAGTACCCCCGGCGCGTCATCTTCACCGATGCCCTGCCGAAAACCCAGACCGGCAAGATCCAGCGTTTCCGCCTGCGAAGCTGACCCATTCCAGAATTCGCTTGAATCCCGCCCCCATCAGGGGCATATCGCCCCCCGGAAGCCTGCGGGGACCAACCTGCGGGCCCATCTGCAATGGAGAGACCATGGCCAAGGAAGACATTCTCGAATTCCCCGGTGTCGTGAAGGAACTCCTGCCGAACGCGACATTCAGGGTCGAACTCGAGAACGGCCATGAGTTGATCGCGGTGATGGCAGGCAAGATGCGCAAGAACCGCATCCGTGTTCTGGCTGGCGACAAGGTACAGGTCGAAATGACCCCCTACGACCTGTCGAAGGGTCGTATCAACTATCGCTTCAAGTAAATTGCGTTTCATTCTGGGATCGGGCAGCCCGCGTCGCAAGGAATTGCTGGCGCAGCTTGGGATCGTGCCTGACCTGATCCTGCCCCCGGACATCGACGAGGACCCCCGCAAGGGTGAACTCCCGCGGCCCTATTGCCTGCGGCTGGCCGAGGACAAGGCCCGCGCGGTCCAGGCGGGGCCCGAGGACGTGGTGCTGTGCGCCGACACGACGGTCGCCCTTGGCCGCCGTATCCTGGGCAAGCCTGCCGATGCGGGCGAGGCGGCAGAGTTTCTGACGGCACTTGGCGGGCGGCGCCACCAGGTCATCACCGGCATTGCCGTGCGCCGGGGCGACCGGGTTCTGCTGCGGGAATCCCTGAGCACGGTGAAGATGAAGCGCCTGTCGGATGCCGAGCTGAACGCCTATCTCGCCAGCAACGAATGGCAGGGCAAGGCGGGCGGCTACGGGATCCAGGGTCTGGCGGGGGCATTCATCCCGTGGATTTCGGGCTCGTTCACCGGCATCATGGGCCTTCCCGTGGCCGAGACGGCAGCCCTTTTGACAGCGATCGGCTACCCGGTCTGGAGGCAGGAATGAAAGGCCGTTTGCTGGTTCTGGACGAGATCGACGGTCGTCAGGCCGCCGCACTGCTGGTCGACGGGCAGCTGGAAGAGCTTGCCATCGACCCGCCGGGCGATGTGGCGATCCCTGGTGCGATCTACCGCGCCGTGGCCGACCGCCCGGTGAAGGGCCAGGGCGGCATCTTCGTCAAGCTGCCCGACGGGGCCTCGGGCTTTCTTCGGCAGATCTCGGGCGTGGCCCCCGGCCAGCGGCTTCTGGTCCAGGTCACCGGCCCGGCCGAACCTGGCAAGGCCATCCCCGTCACCTCGCGCCTGCTGTTCAAGTCCCGCTTTGCGATCATCACCCCTGATGCACCGGGCCTGAACATCTCGCGCAAGATCAAGGACGAGGAGCGGCGGGCAGACCTCTCGGACCTGGCGCAGACCGGGATGGCGGGCGCAAGCGAGCGTCTGGGCCTGATCCTGCGCTCTGGCTGCCTGGAGGCCGAGGATCAGGCCATCGCCGAGGATATCACGGCGATGCGTGGCCTGGCCGAGGCAGTGCTGGATGACAGCACCGGCCCGCCCGAGCTGCTGGTCGACGGCCCCTCGGCGCATGACCTGGCGTTCCGCGACTGGCTGGACCCGGCTGTCGACGACGCCGACACCGACCCGGAAGGCTTTGACCGACACGGCGTGTCCGAAATGCTGGATGCGCTGCGGACCCCGCATGTCGGGCTGGAGGCTGGCGGGCATATGATGATCGAGCCGACCCGTGCGCTGGTATCGGTCGACGTGAACACCGGGCCCGATACCTCGCCGGCCGCCGCCCTGAAAGCCAACATCGCCGCCGCCCGCGACCTGCCGCGCCAGTTGCGCCTGCGGGGCCTTGGCGGTCAGGTCGTCGTGGACTTCGCCCCGATGCCGAAGCGGGACCGCCATATCCTGGACCAGGTGCTGAAAGCGGCCTTCAGGACCGACGGCGAGGCCAACCTGGCAGGCTGGACCACGCTGGGCCTGTACGAGATGACCCGCAAGCGCGACCGCCTGCCCCTGTCCGACCTTTTGCCCGGGGGCGTGGCATGAGTTGCCCGATCTGCGGCAAGCCCACCGCCGCCGATTACCGCCCGTTCTGCTCGCGTCGCTGCGCCGATGTTGACCTTGGCCGCTGGCTGACCGAAAGCTACCGAATCCCCGCCGGGACCGAGGAAGCTGCCGAAGAACAGCCGCCCGACCCCGCCCTGCCGAAGCCGCATTGAGGGACGTTTTCCCTCTGGACAGCCCCCCGCCGCTTGGGTATCACCCGCCCACCAAACGGTGCCCAGATAGCTCAGTTGGTAGAGCAGCGGATTGAAAATCCGCGTGTCGCTGGTTCGATTCCGGCTCTGGGCACCACCTCCACCGCCAAGCCCTTGAATAGCATCAGCTTTGTCCTTGGATAGAGCGAGCGTAGAACATGGCGGAGAACAAAGCTGCACCCCACTCATTTGTGAAAGACGGGGTCTACTACTTCATCAGACGCGTTCCGAATGACCTTCGGCACCACTACACGTCCCCGAAAATCTCCTACTCCCTGCGGACACGGTCGGTCACAGTGGCTGCTTCCCGCGCCATCAGGGCATCCCAGAAGCTGGACGAGTATTGGTATCACCTCAGGATCAGCGACAGCGATCTGCCGGGAAAGCACAAGCTCCGCATGGCAGGAAACAGCGGCTTGGCCCCTTCCGCTCTGCCGATGGCATCTGCGGCGAATGTAGCGGCCACCGTGAAGCTCTCAGAGGCGGTCAGCATCTACCTGCGCCTGAAGGGCAAGGGTCGCGCCATCACCTTCCAGCGGTCCGCTGAGAGGTCGTGTGGCTACGTCATCGACGTGTGCGGGGACAAGGACATCGCAGCTTACACCAAGGCGGATGCGAACGCCTTCCGCGACGATCTGCTGAAGCGCGGCCTCACGGGCAGCAGCATCACCCGCATCTTCGGGACGGTTCGGTCAGTGATGAACTTCGCAGCCAGCGAGATCGGGATCGACTTCAGCAACCCCTTCGGCAAGGTGTACTACGACCGGAACGCTGGGGTCGAAGAGCGCGTTCCGCTCCCCATCGAAACGATCCGCAGCCTGCAGAAGGACTGCCGCCGCATCGACGATGATCTGCGTTGGCTGGTTGCCTTGGTCTCTGACACCGGGATGCGGCTTGCAGAAGCTGCAGGGCTGCTGAAGGACGA